>JAUUYL010000030.1 GCA_030590485.1 Lentisphaerota bacterium
ACTCTAATCGCTTACGCTCCTTCATGCTCATTCTTAGTTCTCCCATAACTCCTCCTTTTGGAGGCGTATTATAAGGGGACATTTCTAAATTGGATACAAGGGGACATTTTCATATTGGTATGACACAACACCTCGTTAACACTTGACCATGAAGACATCTCCTATTACTCTCTCATCCCGTGAAACTCATAGTCAACGGCGAGAAGATAGACCCAAAGAACATCGACCAGGAAGTCGAACGCCTCCGCCCTGAATACGTCCAATACGCCCAAGACAACAACACCGAACCAAGCGACGAACAACTCCTCGAATGGTCCAGCGAAAACATCATAGAACGCGTCCTACTCCAACAGGAAGCCAAACGAACCAACAGCACCATCGACAAACTCATGAAGCACCTCACAAGCAACCTCCCCGCCCCTTCCGACAAAGAAACCATGGATTTCTACGAAGCGAACACCGAGTTTTTCCTTATCCCTGAACAGGCGCGCGCAGCTCATATCGTCAAACATATCAATGACCAAGCCGAGAAAACTCAGGCCTATCTGGAGATATGCAACATCCAGGAACGAATCAAGAGCGGTGAATCATTCGAGCACCTGGCATCAGAAAACTCCGACTGCCCAGACAATGCAGGCGATTTGGGATACTTCGCCAGAGGCCAGATGGTACAGGAATTCGAGGACATCGCATTCAAGATGAAAGTCGGCGAGATCAGCGATGTGTTCCTTACTCAATTTGGATACCACATAATAAAACTGAATGACTATCAGAAAAGCAAAACAGCGCCATTCGACGAGGTCAAGGAACACATCAAAGAACAACTTGCGACAGAGAAACAAAACAGCGCGCTGGAAACCTTTGTCGATGATCTGAAATCTAAAGCGAAAATTGTAAGAAAATAACCCGCGTCAATAAATTCGACCTTTATCCTCGTCAACATCAACGTCCACATCTTCTAAAGATATATGCGCCAAGCTTTCCTCTTCTGCCTTTTCATCGTCATGACTGACAAAGGTTTCGTACTCCAAAACATTCATCAGTTTATTGAACTGTTCCTTACTGACTGCCTTTAGCTTAAAAATCCATCCTTCGTCCATAGGGTCACTGTTGATTAACTCCGGATGCTCGCCCAACATCGTATTAACTTCGGCGATCTCACCGTTTGTTGGAGCACAGATCTCTACAGCTGTCTTGACTGTCTCTATTACACAGACATACTCATCCTGCTCAACAGGAAGACCGATATTAGGAACCTCAACAAACGTAACATCACCCATTTCATCCTGAGCATAATCCGTCATGCCGACCACACCAAGATTACCCTCTATCTTTATCCATTCATGGTTTTCCGTATAGCGCATCTGATTCATAATAACCCCCCCGTTGAAGATGCTCTTTCATATCAATATCCAATTCGGAATATCAAGCCCTAATTCATAGGGAAAGCTCTTTTTTGAAAGACATCCAGACCTTGAAAAAAAGTGTTGCCGTATTGATAGGGTTAATACTATAGTGTCGCGTCCTTATGGAAGAAAAACTTACAACTGAAAACGAGAATATAGACGACGCAACACTCAATGACACAGACAACATTACGGTTGACAATGCCATTGAGATTCCTGTCGACGACATCAGTGAGCTGGAAGAGCTGAAGAATAAGCTGATTGAGCATGGCACCAGAATCCTGGTTGGCGTTTGCATTGGCCTGCTGATTGTCGGTGGTGTTTCTTTTTACAAGACCAATAAGCAACAAAAGCTGGCGGATTCTTCAAGAATACTCAGCACTGCCCGTTCGCTGGCAGAGCTGGAATCCTTGACTTCCCAGTATGCAGGAACGCCAGCTGCACCATTAGCACTTCTTAAGATTGCTAAAATGCATTACAATAACGAGAATCTGGATATGGCGAAGAACCTGTATCTTGAATTCCAGCAGAACTATCCAGAACACCCGCTGTACCTTGCCGCCGGAATGGGGGAAATCCACTGTATCGAAGCAACAGGTGAAGCCGAACAGGCTTTACAGGGATACCGCGCATTCGCCAACGAAAACCCAGATCATTACCTGGCATCACAAGCTATATTCGGCCAGGGACGTTGCCTGATCAATCTGGGCAGGAAGCAGGAAGCCAAAGAGTTGTACGAGGAGTTCATAGGCAAGAACCCCGAAAGCGAATGGTTACCGATGCTTGAAGAGAAACTCGCTGAAACTACAACCGAGGACAAAGAAAAAGCTGACATGGAAACAAATCCTGCCAGCTAGAAATTCTCGACTAACCCACCCCACCCTTCGCCTTGCCAGCCATCCCGACTGGTCGGGGGCAGGCTGGCGGCATACTATACTACATCTTCATCTTTCTTATCTTCAGTAGCATCAACATCAGCCTTGTCGGCCTTGTCCGCAACTTCCTCGGTGTCTTTCGCCATTTCAGAAATTGTCTTCTCACCTTCTTGCTTACCCCTCTTAAACTCACTCAAACTGCGCCCTAATGCCCGGGACAGACCAGGTAGTTTCTTTCCCCCAAAAAGGAGTAAGACTACAACGAGTATAATGGTCAATTCAAGCGGTCCAGGCTGTATCCACGCAACATTCATAACGACTCCTTGTTGTTCAATTACTCTTAATTATTACACTTTTAGAGGTGCTCATCAAGCCCCATTCCATAAATGCTTCGCACGCACGAGACCAGTAATGCCTATTTCCTGTTGCGGATAGCCCTCTCCGCTTCCCGATCAGCTGTACGTCTCTTGAGCGTCTCTCTCTTATCAACCAGCTTCTTGCCTCGGCAAATACCCACCTCGACCTTAACGAGACCCCTCTTCAGATAAACCGACATTGGAATCAGTGAATAGCCTTTTTGCTCAACCTTAACACGCATCTTTCCTATTTCGGCGGCATGCAGAAGAAGCCTGCGCGGACGCTCAGGATCATGATTAAAGCGGTTGCCATACTCGTATGGTGAAATGTTGAGACCATTCAGGATACATTCGCCATTCACGACGCTGGCATAGGAACCGGTAAGATTGATGTGACCGCCCTTAACGGATTTGACTTCCGTACCACGAAGCTCTATCCCCGCCTCAATCCTATCTTCTACAAGATAGTCTCTCAAGGCTTTACGGTTAGTAGCAATCTTCTTACTACCAGACATCAGGTCTCAGGTGTCGGAGCGAATTCTATCTCGGCGATAAGAACTCCTTCAGCTATTTCCCGTAAAGCTGTTTCCATCTTATCTTCGTTTGGACTTTCAGGCTTAACATACGGCCTGAAATCCTGATTTAACTGGCGAACACGCTTTGAAACCATGTTTACTAACACCGGTATACTAGGTACACGCTCTTTTGCTCTATTTAGCAGCTCAATATTCAATGTTTTCCCCTTGTTTGCAGAAATGAGAACGGGGCGCATACTATGCGCCCCGTCCGTATAAGTCAAACACTATTTTTATAGCATTCTTACATCATGCCGCCCATACCGCCCATTCCGCCCATATCACCACCCGGCATCGCAGGAGAGTCATCAGCAGGCATATCTGTGATTATGCACTCCGTTGTCAACAGAAGACCAGCAATACTGGCTGCATTCTGGAGTGCAGAACGTGTAACCTTAGCAGGATCAAGAATACCCGCCTTGATAAGATCGCAATATGTACCCGAGGCAACATCATAGCCGTATGCACCCTTGCCATTGCGTACTTCCTGTACAACCAATGCGCCTTCAATTCCGGCGTTGTCGACCAACTGACGCAGAGGTGCCTCAAGAGCAACCTTTACGATCTGAACACCAACAGCCTCGTCGCCTTCAGCATCAGACTTATCAAGAGCCTTCTGAGCGCGAATCAGTGCTACACCACCACCGGCGACAACACCTTCTTCAACAGCTGCGCGCGTAGCATGCAGAGCATCCTCAACACGTGCTTTCTTTTCTTTCATTTCTGTTTCAGTTGCAGCTCCAACATTGATTACCGCCACACCGCCGGCAAGCTTAGCCAAACGTTCCTGAAGTTTTTCGCGATCGTAATCAGAAGTCGTATCATCGATCTGGCGTTTGATCTGGCCAACTCTGCCCTGAATGTCAGATGTCTTACCAGCACCTTCAACGATAGTCGTGTTTTCCTTGTCAACAGTGATACGCTTTGCGCTACCGAGATCCTTAAGCTCTACTTTCTCAAGCTTAACCCCGAGATCCTCTGACAACATCGTGCCACCGGTCAAAACCGCGATATCTTCCATCATCGCTTTGCGACGGTCACCAAAACCAGGTGCCTTCACAGCGCAGCACTGCAGTGTTCCACGCAAACGGTTAACTACGAGTGTAGCAAGAGCTTCACCTTCAACGTCTTCAGCAATGATCAGCAATGACTTGCCAGCCTTCGCCACGTTCTGAAGAAGCGGCAAAAGATCCTGCAGATTGGAGATTTTCTTCTCATGAATAAGGATTAAAGTATCCTCAAGAATACAGTCCATCGCATCAGCATTAGTTACAAAGTAAGGTGAAAGATAGCCCTTATCGAACTGCATACCCTCAACAACGTCAAGTGTAGTTTCGATAGTCTTAGCCTCTTCAACAGTAATTGTACCATCTTTGCCGACCTTATCCATGGCATCAGCAATGATGTCGCCGATCATGGTATCACCATTAGCAGAGATAGTAGCAACCTGAGCGATCTCAGTATGCTCTTTTACCTTCTTGCTCTGTTTAGCAATCGCGTCAACAACAAGACTTGTAGCCTTATCAATACCACGCTTAAGACTCATCGGGTTAGCACCCGCTGTAACATTCTTCAGTCCTTCGCGATAGACAGCCTCAGCCAGCAATGTCGCCGTAGTAGTACCATCACCTGCAATATCACTTGTCTTGCTGGCGACTTCACGCACCATCTGGGCGCCCATGTTCTCAAACGCGTCCGGCAGCTCGATTTCCTTAGCAACGGACACACCGTCCTTAGTCACTGTAGGGGAACCGAAACTCTTGTCCAAACATACATTTCTGCCGCATGGTCCAAGTGTTACCTTCACCGCTCTGCTCAACTTCTCAACACCCGCCAATATTGCCTGACGTGCGTCACTATCATATTTAAGTTGCTTTCCTTTAGCCATTTTACCTCTTTACCTCCGTTTAATGTTATATTTACAAGTTAATACAAATTACCCAATAATACCGAGAATGTCCTCTTCACGCACAATCTGGTATTCCTTGCAGTCTATCTTAATCTCTGTTCCGCCATACTTAGGCATAAGGACTATATCGCCTTTCTTCACGTTAAAAGGTATCAGCTTACCGGATTCATCCAGCTTGCCCGTACCTATAGATATAACCTTACCTTCCTGAGGCTTTTCTTTTGCGCTGTCAGGTATGATAATTCCGCCTTTTTCAACGTCCTTATCCTCTACCGCCTCAATAAGTACTCTGTCTCCCAATGGTTTGATCTTCATTCTTTTCTGTCCTCCTTATAGTTCTTTGTATTATTTCTTTTTCTTCTTATCTTTGTCGTCATCGACCATTTCATAATCTGCGTCTATAACTTCGCCTTCATCCTCCTTTTTCTTGCCCTCTGCCGGCTCGCCTTCAGGAACAGCACCTTCTTCATTGCCCTCCGCATCCGTCTTAGCCTGGGCATACAAATCAGCGGAAACCGCCTGCATCTCGGTGTTCAGAACTTCCATCTTAGCTTTCATGTCATCAACATCTTCGCCCTCTATGGCCTTCTTTAGATCCGCTACTGCAGACTCAACATTCCCTACCTTGTCCTTGTCTACCTTGTCCGCCTGCTCCTTGAGCAACTTCTCGGTTTGATAGACAATGTTTTCCGCCTGATTTTTCACCTCTACGGACTCGCGTTTCTTCTCATCCTCATCGGCAAATTTCTCGGCATCCGAAACCATATCCTCTATCTCTTTATCACTCAATCCGCTCGAAGCTGTGATAGTGATCTTCTGCTCTTTTCCTGTACCAAGATCCTTGGCAGAAACATGAAGAATACCATCAGCGTTCAGATCAAAGGTCACCTCGACCTGCGGAACACCACGCGGTGCCGGCGGAATTCCATCAAGATGAAAACGCCCAATTGACTTGTTATCAGTAGCCATCTTGCGCTCACCCTGAAGAACATGTACTTCAACCGTAGGCTGATTATCAGCAGCCGTACTGAAAATCTCACTCTTCTTCTTCGGAATCGTCGTGTTACGCTCTATCAATGACGTGAAAACACTACCCAGCGTCTCTATACCAAGCGAAAGAGGTGTAACATCCAGAAGCACAACATCCTTCACATCACCAGCAAGTATTCCGCCCTGAATAGCTGCACCAATAGCAACCACCTCGTCAGGATTAACACCCTTATGCGGGTCCGTGCCAAACATTTCCTTCGCCATCTCCTGTACCTTCGGCATTCTGGTAGATCCACCAACAAGAATAACCTCATCAACCTTTGCAATCTCAGAGTCTTTTAAACAGGCCTTGCAGGGCTGAAGTGTCCTCTCAATCAACGTCCCTGTCAGCTGCTCAAGCTTCGCCCTCGACAAGTTAAAGTTCATGTGCTTTGGACCGGAAGCATCGGCCGTGATAAACGGCAGATTGATATCCGTCTTCTGTGAACTGGAAAGTTCACACTTTGCCTTCTCAGCAGCTTCCTTAAGCCTCTGCAGTGCCATAGGATCCTTCGTAAGATCTACACCATGCTCCTTCTTGAACTCTGCCGCGAGCCAGTCAATGATCACCTGATCAAGATCATCTCCACCCAAATGCGTATCACCGTTGGTAGCCTTTACCTCGAAGACACCATCACCGATATCGAGGATGGATACATCAAATGTACCTCCACCAAAGTCATAAACCGCTATGTTCTCATCCTTCTTCTTATCAAGACCATAAGCAAGCGATGCTGCCGTAGGCTCATTGATTATCCTGAGCACTTCAAGCCCCGCAATCTTTCCAGCATCCTTAGTCGCCTGACGCTGACTGTCATTAAAATAAGCAGGAACCGTAACAACCGCCTGCGTGATCTTCTCACCAAGATATGCCTCAGCATCCGTACGCATCTTCTGCAATATCATCGACGAGATCTCAGGCGGTGAATAATCCTTGCCTTCCGCCTTGACTGTCGCATCACCATTCTTCGCCTTTACAACATCATACGGTACAAGCGTAATCTCATGCGCAACCTCATCATACTTCCTGCCCATGAAACGTTTAATCGAGAAAACCGTATTCTCAGGGTTAGTAACCGCCTGACGCTTCGCCGCCTGACCAACCAACCGCTCACCATCCTTCGTAAACGCAACAACCGACGGCGTCGTCCTCTGACCCTCAGCATTAGGGATTACAGTAGGCTCTCCACCTTCCATAACCGCCATACATGAGTTCGTCGTTCCTAAATCTATTCCTAATACTTTCGACATGACTATCTCCTTTACTTAAATAAATAATAAATTACTAATTCAATATTCCTCGTCAATTTTAGCAAAATGCATGCCAAGTTGCTGCCACTAGAGAAACTAATAGTTGTTAGAAGCTTACGACCAACGACTTACGCCATTATTTTTCCGCAACAACTGCTTTCGTGCTGGATAGTTGCGAGGGACACAATGTCGCATCTTACGGGCAAAGCCCGGCAATCGGGACATACTGGCGCTAGAGAGGCAGCTCGTCTTCGCGACTCGCATCCTGCAGACCAAAGGTCTTATAGCAGAGTTCTGTTACAACCCTGCCTTGCGACGTACGCTTGATGAAGCCTTCCTGAATCAAGTACGGCTCATATACCTCTTCTATCGTATCCGCTTCCTCGCCTACAGAAACCGACAGCGAACTAAGCCCGACAGGACCGCCGGCAAACTTATGGATAATTGTATTAAGGATACGCTTGTCCATTTCGTCAAGGCCATGCTTGTCAATATCAAGCATCTCAAGCGCCTTATCGGCGATATCACGACTGATCCGGTTATCCGCCTTGACCTGTGCATAATCACGTACCCGACGCAGCAGATTATTAGCGATACGCGGAGTGCCCCTTGAGCGGCCGGCAATTTCTTTCGCGCCATCATCATCGACCTCCACACTCAGAATACTCGCCGACCGTTTGATAATCGACGTAAGATCTTCTACACCATAATAATCCAGGCGATTGGATAAGCCAAACCGGGAACGCAACGGCGACGAAAGCAAGCCGCTCCGCGTCGTGGCACCTATAAGTGTAAAATGCTGAAGATCCAGACGAACAGACCTGGCGTTCGCACCCTGATCAATCATTATATCCAGCACATAATCTTCCATCGCGGAATACAAATACTCTTCAACCGTCTTCTGTATCCTGTGGATCTCATCAATAAATAATATGTCGCCACGTTCAAGACTGGTCAAAAGCCCCGCCAGATCAGCCGGCTTGTCAATCACCGGCCCGGAAGTCGACTTTATATTCACACCCATCGAACCAGCAAGAATATAAGCCAAGGTGGTCTTACCCAACCCGGGAGGACCCGACAAAAGAACATGATCAAGAACATCACCTCTGCCTACAGCCGCTTCAACAGCCAGCTCCAGACGCTCACGCACCTTCTCCTGTCCTACAAAATCATCAAACTGCCCCGGACGCAACGTAGCATCCAGCTCAACATCCGGCTGATTGAATTCGTCTGTAACTTTCTCATCCATGATTATTTTAATATCGAACACCGAATGTCGAATATCGAATATCGAAATGAACATCAAAATATGTGAGAAAATTCTCCACCAACTTCGAAATTCGATATTCAGTATTCATAATTCGATATTAATTCTCCATTGCCTAATACTCCAGGGCTCACAAACAACAATACGTAAATTCTCCACCAACTTCGATATTCGAAATTCAGTATTCGATATTCGATATTCGATATTAATTCTCCATTGCCTAATACTCCAGGGCTCACAAACAACAATACGTAAATTCTCCACCAACTTCGATATTCGAAATTCAGTATTCGATATTCGATATTAATTCTCCAGTATTCATTCTCCCGTTACCCTCCTAACGCCTTCTTGATTACATCCTCGACCGTAACATCCTCACCCGCAACCTTCATCACCGAGGCCACCATCTTGCGAGCCGCCGGTTGCTGATATCCCAGAGAGATCAACGCCATGGCAGAATCCCTCAACACAGAATCCATACCACTTGACGCCATCCCACCCAATGCATCCAGACCCTCGCCGACACCTATCTTGTCCCTCAGCTCAACTACCATCCGCTCAGCAACTTTCTTACCTACACCGGATATTGAACTCAGGCGCTTGGTATCACTATCGGCTATGGCAACTTTCAGCTCGCCAATCGACAGCCCACTCAACGCACTTAACGCCAACTTGGGACCTATCCCGCTAATGCTCGTCAGAAGAACAAACATCCCGCGCTCATCCTCAGTCATAAACCCGAAAAGCTTATGCGTATCCTCACGCACATAATCATAGATGAATATACGGCAGTCACTATCGACCGACGGAAGCTTATCAAAACTGCTCAACGGAATAAAAACTTCATACCCAACACCACCAACATCAACGACAACACGAGTCGGATGCTTCTCAACTATTTTCCCATTCAAGTATGTAATCATGAGATAAGGCAACAGGCAATAGGCAATAGGCAATAGACCTATTACACCATATACTCATCACCGCCTTCGTTTCCTGTCCGACTTACCAATTTGTAAGCCCTCAACAACCATTAACCATCCATTAAGCTCTTCACACTATATTTCTTCACGTTTCACGTTTATATCTCCTTCGGAGCTAACGCAGCTATTCCACTTCTATTATGCAGATGACATATGGCTATGGCAAGAGCATCTCCCTCATCTTCCAGTGGTTCTTCGGCCAAACCCAGCATGGTCATCACCATTTTCCGCACCTGCAGCTTACTCGCCGCCCCGCTTCCCGTGACAGCCTGCTTGATTTTCCGGGGAGCATACTCAAAGACCGGAATCCCTCTTATGGCGCAAACAGAAATGACTGCACCTCTGGCTTCACCCAATATCATCGTAGTTTTAACGTTCTTAGCAAAAAATACACCCTCAACAACTGCAACATCAGGATTCGTCTTCTCTATAAGATCCGCAATGCCTTCACTGAGGTTTTTTAGACATTCGGTATGCAACTTCGCAGGCTTGGTCTTAATCGTAATGTAATCCACGGCGGTCAACTTATTACCGTCGGCCTGCACGACCCCGGCTCCAGTAGACCTTAGAGAGGTATCAATCCCCAGTACACGCATCAGCAGCCCCTCAGGGGCTTAATATCGAATGTCCAATGTCCAATGTCCAATGTCGAGAGAAAGGAGGAATAACTTATAAGTTGCCCGTCCGCAAACTTCGATATTCGATATTCATTATTCATTATTCGATATTATCTACTCACTTTCTTCGGCAACTTTCTGCATCAGAGCGTCATCTACATCCATATTGCTGTAAACGTTCTGAACATCATCATTGTCTTCAAGGGCATCAATAAAACGCATTATCGACTGCACTGACTTCTTCTCCGATACCGGAACCAGAGTCAGGGCAATCATCGATAGCTCACCGCTCAACGTTTGTATACCTGCTTTCTCAATTGCGTCCATGACATCTGAAAAGACGGAAGGATCTGTCAGTATCTCAAACTGATCTCCCTCACTCTTCATGTCATCCGCACCAGCTTCAAGCACGATATCCATAAGCGCGTCTTCTTCAACATTAGCCGCCTCAACAAATATCTGCCCCTTACGTTCGAAACCACGGCTTACAGAACCCTTGTCCGCAAAACTCGAACTGTTCTTCGTAAAGATATGCCTGACCTCGGCTGCCGCGCGATTCTTATTGTCAGTCAAAACCATCACAATGAGCCCAACACCGTCAGCGGCGTAACCCTCGTAAACGATTTCTTCGAATACAATACCATCCAGTTCACCAGCACCTTTTTTGATCGCCCGATCAATATTATCCGCCGGCATGTTGACCGCTCGCGCCTTTTGTATGGCGGTCCTGAGCGTAGGATTCATCGTGGGATCGCTTCCGCCATTACGAGCGACCACCATCAGCTCCTTACTCAGCTTACTGAAAATCTTACCCCGTTTAGCATCTGCAGCACCCTTCTTGTGCTTAATTGTCGACCATTTACTGTGACCACTCAATGTGCTTCCTCCTTATCCTTCGCGGCTTCCGCAATCACTTTTTGCGCTACATTCTGCGGTACAACATCGTACCTGCAGTATTTCATTGAAAATGTTCCCTCCCCTGCAGTCATACTCCGCAACTCAGCTGCATACTTAAACAACTCAGCCTGAGGTACATCAGCCGTAATAACCTGCATACCATCTTCCGCCTCCATCCCGAGAATACGGCCTCGCTTCTGATTCAAATCGCTATTGATATCACCCAAACTACTGTCGGGAATAGCAACTTTTACCGTCATGATAGGCTCAAGAAGAACCGGTTTTGCCGCAAGCACGGCTTCCCTGAACGCCCTGCCTCCCGCTATCTTGAATGCTACTTCAGATGAATCAACATCATGATAGGAGCCATCATAGACATGAACCTTAATGTCAGTTACAGGTGCGCCAGCCAAGGGCCCAGCCACCATCGCCTCAACCAATCCCTTCTGCACTGCAGGCATGAAGTTGCCGGGAATTGATCCTCCAACGGTCTCATTCAGGAACCATTCCTCTTCCTCCGGACGCTTGGCTTCGACCTTTAAATAAACCTCACCAAACTGGCCACGGCCACCCGACTGTTTCTTGTGCTTGTAATGGCCTTCACCAAGACCCTGAACTGTTTCCTTGTAAGGAACTTTCGGCGTAGTCAACAGAACATCAACATTACTCCTGCTCTTCATCATGTTAACCGCTACGCCAATATGAACATCGCCCAGTCCCTGCAGCACCATCTCATGTGTGTCGTTGTTGCGCACAACATGAAGTGTCGGATCTTCATCAGCCACCCGATGCAAGGCTGTACCAAGCTTATCTTCATCAGCTTGAGTCTTGGCATGTACCGCCTGGAACATAACAGGACTCGGAAACTTGAAGGATGCACAAATAGTCCTGGAACCCGCCGAACAAAGAGTATCGCCAACAGCGGTATGCTTCAACTTAGGTATCGCGACAATATCACCAGCCGTGGCCGACTCAACTTGGACCTGCTTCTTACCATTGACCTGCAAAAGAGAGCCTACACGCTCTTTCTCACCGTTATTCGCATTAACAATCTCAGAATCACTCTTAAGCGTTCCACCCAAAATCCTCACAAATGTCAACTGCCCGACAAACGGATCATTCACTGAACGCCAGACAAAACCAACCATAGGATCACTCGCGCCAGTAGCAATAACATTACCCTCTGCATCCTTTGGATCCCTATCCACAGGTGACGGAAAGAGCCGGGACAGACCATCAAGTAATTCTGTTATCCCCGTCTCCTTGAGTGCATTACATGCAAAGACCGGCACCAGCGCGCCACTTGCGACAGAATCCCTCAAACCATGCGATATCTCCTCCGGAGAAAGATCGTCCCCACCCAAAAACTTTTCTATAAGAGTATCATCCGTCTCAGCAGCCAGCTCAACAAGACTCCCCTTAATCTCATTTACCTGATCAGCCAGATCATCAGGAATATCCTTCCCGAGAATATCAACAAAACCGCTTCCATCAGACTTCGGCAAAGAAACAGGGACACAGCCGGACCCAAATGCGGCCTGGATCTCCGAAAGCGTGGTCGCATAATCAACATTATCCTTATCCAACCCACTGATTACAATCGCCCTGGAAAGCCCCTGCCTGTTGCACAAACGCCATGACCGGCGACTGCCTAGCTGAACCCCAGATGCCGCATCGACCACAATCATGCCTGTCTCTGTCGCCCGTGATGCCGAAATAACCTGACCAAAGAAGTCCACATAACCGGGAGTATCACAGAACATCATTTCAATTGTCCTGCCATCAGAAGATTTATAGGGTGCACTGAAGGATTTAGAAAAAACTGATATTTTGCGCTCCTTCTCTTCATCAGTAAAATCAGCCATACTTGAACCGGAAGCCACCAATCCAAGTCGATCGTTAACCCCCATCTTGTGCAACAACGCATCCACGAGCGTGGTCTTGCCACTGCCACTATGGCCCAATAGTATAAAATTTCTCACATCTGACACAGGTATGTTTTTCATATCACCGTCTCCCTGATTAATTTTACTAGCTAGAAATTCTGATTAGATAACTTTCAGCCCCTGAAAACAAGGAAAAAATCCCTTCGGTCGGGAAACGTAAAACGTGAAGTGTCGCCCAATATTGCTTTTATCCAGCGGGGGAAACGTTTCACGTTTCATGTTTTTTGGTTTCTTCCCAGTATTTCTCTAGCTCTGCAAGGGTGCAGTCTTTTAACGTGCGGCCTTCAGCCTTGATTCCAGACTCTATCTCGCGAAATCTGCGATTGAACTTGGATATCGCCCCGCCTACCGCATCCTCAGCGTCAACATCACACCATCTGGCCAGATTTACAACCGCAAACAACAAATCGCCAATCTCTTCCCGCTTCCCCGCAACATCATCCGCCGCAATGGCTTCCTTTGTCTCAGTAAGCTCTTCTTCCACCTTCGCAATAACTTCTTCAATCCTGTCCCAATCAAAACCTATACGCCCTGCCCTGGTCTGAATCTTCTGCGACCGGCTCAAGCCCGGCAGACATCTGGGCACACCATCCAAGACTGACTCACGTTCGTCCTTCTTCTCTTCAGCCTTCAACGTCTCCCAATTTTTCAAGACTTCCTTCGTACTGCCCACCTCCAGCCCGGCAAACACATGGGGATGCCTGCCGATCAACTTCTTGCTGATTCGATCAGCTACATCTTTATAGGTGAACTCCCCGAACTCACTCCGGATTTGAGCCTGAAGCAGTATATGCATCAACACATCGCCAAGCTCCTCTTTGTGCAGTTCCGGATCTCCAGAGTCTATGGCATCACAAAGCTCATAGGTTTCTTCAAGGAAGTAAGGCTTAAGGGATTCTATGGTCTGCTCCCTGTCCCAGGGGCACCCGTCTTCACTGCGCAAAATCCGGACTACCTCGACAAGCAGATCCATACCCTGCTTGCCATCTATCAGCTCGGAATTAGTCATTCTGGCTCTCGACAATATCCTGGGAATTACGAACGGCACAAAAATCCTTGCCGCACATCGAGCAGTATTTCTGATCGTCATCACAGGCATCCTGCACCCTGGTCAACTCATAACGCTCACGCGCCATCTTACCGTCAAGCGCCAACTCAAACTGGCGGTCCCAGTCAAAGTTTGCCCGTGCACGGGAAATCTCGTCGTCCTGCTCACGCGCACCTGGCAAACC
Source organism: Lentisphaerota bacterium (assembly GCA_030590485.1). Taxonomy (GTDB): domain Bacteria; phylum Verrucomicrobiota; class Kiritimatiellia; order UBA8416; family JAUUYL01; genus JAUUYL01. The sequence goes on from JAUUYL010000030.1 coordinate 14,344, forward strand.
CTTGGCAACATCAGCTGCATGCGCAGCTATCTTATATGCCACTACACCCGCATGGACTTCCTCGTTTGTCGGAAGACCAAGATGTTCTGCCGGCGTGACATAACACAACAAAGCCGCACCGTAATACGCTGCCGCAGTCGCGCCTATACATGACGTAATGTGATCATACCCGGGCGCAATATCCGTAACAACCGGACCCAACACATAAAACGGAGCTCCATCACAAATATCAGACTGCTTTTCCATATTCATCTGGATCTCATTAAAAGGAACGTGACCCGGACCCTCAACCATAACCTGCACGCCATGATCACGACAGCGTTTAACAAGGTCTCCCAACACATCAAGCTCAGCAAACTGCGCCGCATCACTGGCATCAGCCAGACAGCCAGGACGCAATCCATCACCAAGCGACACCGTAACATCATGCTCACGGCATATCTCCATTATGCTGTCCCATTGAGTGTAAAAAGGATTCTGCCTGCCTCCGCTCGACATCCATTTCGCCATAATCGCACCACCACGACTGACAATCCCCATCAAACGCTTGACCGCCATATCAACATGCTCAGCCAACAGCCCGGCATGTATCGTCATGAAATCAACACCTTCCCTAGCCTGATCCCTGATGACGTCCAGAAAAAGCTCTTCGGTAAGATTCTCCCCTTTACCGCCCGCTCGATTGTATGCCTCATACAACGGAACAGTACCAACCGGCACCGGACAGTTATCTATGATAGACCTCCTGATCCCAATAATGTCATCACCAACACTCAAATCCATAACAAAATCAGCACCAGCATCAATGGCTATGTTCATCTTGACCAGCTCTTCACCTTCAGATGATTTATCAGGCGAACGCCCGATATTGGCATTGATCTTTGTTCGGAAAGCAGTGCCTACAATTACAGGCTCAGCTTTCGTATGCGCGGGATTCAGAGGAATCACAGCTCGACCGGACGCTACCTGCTCGAGAACCAAATCAGGAGAAACATGTTCGCTGACCGCAACAGCATTCATCGCCTCGGTCAGCCTGCCCTGGCGGGCTTCTTCCAGCTGCGTAGTCATAGTCTATTCATCTTCCAGCAGCTTAAAGATCTCGGTCACAACATTGCTACTGAGATCAGTCGCTACCATGTCTGCACCACCGAAATCCTGGAAAGAGGTGAAATCATCAGGAATAACTACACAACGCATGCCAGCCTTTAAAGCCGACTTACAAGAAGCTCTGCATGTGGCAAGGACCAGGCATTTAGAAGCAGGAATCGCCATGTTCTTTGCAAGCTTCAACCAAGCATCAGCACTCTGACAACATCTGTCACGATGATTACTGCAAAGAAGGTTCTCTGTTACTTCGCCCACGCCCAGCTTCTCAAGCATCTCTTTCGCTGTGGCATCTTCAAGAACGCTCAACGCGCCTACAGCCACGCCATTCTTATCAGCCAACTTAATCATCTTTTTAAGATCACCATTAGCTACGGAAACCTTCTTTAAAAGCGCCTTACCCAGCTTGCCCTCTATTTCAGTAACAAGCTTGGCAACATCTAAACGCTTCTTATTCACTTCAACAATAGCTTCAATAAACTGCGTTAATGATACGTTAAGCGCGTAACGGGAAAACGCGAAAGGCTTGATTGTGATGCCTTTAGTAGCAAGCGTCTTTTCAATGACACCATACATCACCTCCCGGCCTTCAAAACTGATGTTCTCCAACTCAAATAAGATTGCGCTGGATACCTGTTCTTGCTCTATGATCTTCTCTTCGGACATACTTATCCCCTGAAATAATTAAGTTCAATGTTCTAAAAGTTGAAACATATACAGATTTGAAGCATCCGTCAAGCACTCACCTGCCGCAAACATCACGAAAGACTGCCGGCAGTTCGACCAGAACATCCAGAACATCACCAGCAACCAATGTTGCCTGAGAACCCGACAACGCCGCAAGATCACCCGCGCGGCCATGAATATAGACCGATGCTGATGCCGCATCATGCAAAGACGACATATCTGCCGCAAATCCAACCATGAGGCCAGCCAGCACATCACCCATACCGCCCGTGCCCATTCCAGGATTACCAGTCTTGTTAACCTTCGGAACCCGCCCCTTCCCTGCGACAACCGTTCCAACACCTTTCAACACAACAATAACACCCGTTCTCTCTGCCAACTCCACAGCGCAATTCACTCTTGCAGACTGAACGTCCCCCGTACTCACACCAGTCAACCTGGCCATCTCACCCGGATGCGGAGTAACCACAATCTCGCAATTCGCTTCAGTCAATACATCCAAATCGCCAGACAACACATTTAACGCATCAGCATCAAGAATCACCGGAACCTTGCTTTCTGCAATAACACGGCGCACCAACAATCCCGTATCAGCATGAGCAGTCATCCCTGGCCCCACCAAAATAGCATCAAATTCATCGAGTCCCTTGCTCCAGGCATCCAAAACACCAGCTGATATCGACCCTGTCTCCGTCTCGCCCGCAGGATGCACCATCACCTCCGGAGCCACAACCTCAACAGAACCAGCAATACCCTCCGGCACAAACGCCGTAACCAAACCCGCGCCCGACCGCAAAGCCCCCATAGCTGCCATCGCAATAGCACCCGCATAACCCTTTGCTCCGCCAATCACCAACACATGCCCGAAAGTCCCCTTGTGCGTTGATGCGCCTCTGCGCTCAAAATAATCCGACACTTCCACGCCATCAATAAGTTCAAGATCAGACTCAAGTCCTTCAGTCAACTCCTCCGGTATACCTATATCAACAACTTCAACAGACCCGGCAAATTCCGACCCCGCCTGCCGCAACAGCCCCAGCTTAGGCAACCCCATCGTGACCGTCCGATCAGCCACCACCACAACACCCTGCGCCTCGCCAGTATCAGCATTCATCCCGGAAGGCACATCAATAGCAACAACCGGGTTCTTCTCACCAAGCTCGTTTATAAAACCTATCGCATCAGCCACCGCCCCACGCACCTCACCCTCAATCCCCGTCCCGAGCACACCATCGAGTACTATCACTCTCTTCCCACTTCGATATTCGATATTCGATATTCGATATTCAATATTACTTATATTCACCCCCGCATCCCGCATTCGTTCAAAATGGAGCCTCGCATCGCCTTGAATCCTGGATTCATCGGAACAGAGCATGACCTCTACATCAATGCCTCTTTCATTGAGAACACGTGCCGCAACAAAAGCATCACCGCCATTGTTGCCATGACCCGCGACAGCAAGAACTTTGCAGTTGGGCGTTTCTGACGCAGTAATCATCTCAAGCACAGACTCTGCCACCCCAACCCCGGCAGTCTCCATTAAAACCTCGCCAGGAATGCCATGCTCCTCAATCGTCCTCCTGTCCAGCTCCCGCATCTGTTCGCTCAATACGGCTTTCATCAGGAATTGTCCTCCTGAACCAGTAGCGCCTGAGCAACAGTATAGTTGTGCGTATGAGAAAGACTTATCAGGACATTGTCAGCATTCATCCGCTTGAGCAGCTCCTCAGCCTTACTGCTGAACTTGACAGACGGAGCACCAGTATCCGAATTCCGCTCAACCTCCATATCCAGCCAACCTATATGCTCTCCGATCCCCGTCCCAAAAGCCTTGGACACAGCTTCCTTCACGGCGAACCGTCCCGCGTAATGACGCTCCGGCACAGCCTTCGACTCGCAATACTCCTGCTCACCAGGCAAGAACACCTTGTCCTTAAACTTATCGTCCCACTTGGCAAGCATCTCAGTCATCCGCTCATTCTCAACAATGTCGATACCATTCCCAATTACTTTATAAGCACTCATGCCCGCATCACCTTCTTAATCATAATCTTAATCTCCCTCCAGAGCCCACAAGCCCCTTTGCTCTCTTCTCCTCTGCGTTCTCCGCGCCTCTGCGCGATGCCTTCCCAGAGCCTATAAGTTTTTATCTCACCATCGGCGTTTATCGGCGGCTAAACCATTCTCCCCTGCATCTCCGCCACCGCGCCCTCAATTCCAACAAAAACCGCCCTACAAATAATACTGTGTCCGATATTCAAAGTGTCAAGATGCGGAACCTTCATTATTCCGTCTATATTATCAAGGTTTATTCCATGCCCCGCGTTCACCTTGATCCCCAGCTCATGCGCCAACTCCGAACCTCTGATCAAACGTTCCAGTTCCGCGACCGCCGCATCACCCATCGAATCGCAATAAGTTCCCGTATGCAGTTCAATACAGGGCGCACCCAGTTCCGAGGCCATATTAATCTGATCAGGATCAGGATCAATAAAAAGACTGACCTCTATATTCTTCGCCTGCATCGCCACAATAGTATCTGCCAACGTATCCCTGTTGCCAACAGCATCCAATCCGCCTTCTGTAGTGAGCTCCTCCCTCTTCTCCGGCACAATACATACTTCCGGCGGACAGAGATCCAAGGCTATCCCCACAATTTCCGGCTCATTAGCCATTTCAAGATTAAGCGGAACCCCAATATTCTCCTTCAAGACGTAAACATCAGCATCCTGAACATGCCGTCTATCCTCACGCAGATGAGCAGTTATACCACCCGCGCCTGCCTTAACACACAACATCGCCGCCTCCAGCACATCCGGATATACTGTGCCACGCGCCTGCCTCAACGTAGCAACATGATCAACATTAACCCCCAGCCTGACAACTTTACTCATATTTACTCCACACTCTCTTTTCCAACCTCAAGTTTCACGTTTGACTCGTCGATTCCATCCCTATCACCCAAAGCCCACCAGCCTCTACTACCTCTGCGCCTCTGCGCGATGCCTTCCCAAAGCCCACCAGCTCCCTCTTCACGTTTCACGTTTAAAAAATAATATTGCCGAGTCTCAATCGTTATATTAAAATACACCTAATCATAATTACGGAGAACACTAAAATGAAAAAATTATCACTGTTTTTGTCAATTCTTTTACTTGCAATGCTGTCCATATCAGTTGAAGCCGCCAAGATAACAGCCGAATACAACGAAATTGAGTTCAGCGCTCTTAAAATAGCACCCGAAAAATACGATAAGAAAAAAGTCATTTATTCAGAAAAATATCAGCGATACTCGACAACCTTCCCCGGCTATATGGAAAAGTCCGGCTTGAGCAGCAAAAAACACCTGCTCCTATCCATTGGCGATATCAAAATCCCCGCAGTATGCGACAAGACTGATTCCATGGTCAAATTCATCGGAGGACTCGAGCGGGGCAGTACAGTAAAGGTGTACGGGAAAGTAAGAAAACTCCGCGTCGACTCCAAGTTCCGAAGCATGGCGCCGGAATACTATGTCGATGTCGACAAAATAGAACTCACCGCAAAACCCAAAGAAGACAAAATGCAGAAAGCCGATGACAAGGAAGACCGGCGGACCGTAAAAAGAAAACTTCCACCACGAAAACTTCGACGCTAAGAGCGCATCCTAGTCACTTGCCTGAGCCCAAAATCACGAACGTCGATAACCGGGCGGCTGGACCTCCATCGAAGAATTACCGACCATGATTCTCCTGCCCGCCGTTCTTGAGCTTACAGGGTTTACCGTAATTCTATTTGCCGGACATATGCCCAGGCAGATGCCCAGGATAACGCAGATGGAGAGAGAGAGGAACTATTTAGCTGTCCCTAATATACTAATATATGACGTACACCGATATCTTGCTGTAGAAGCCGCCGAAGCTGGCGTCAGTCTCAATAGGTTGGCAAGCTCAAAACTGGCGCATTAAATATTGCGCCATCAAAATCTTGGAGGATACAGTCGCTAATCGCGCCTGATCCTCAAGATAAGCGTTATGCCTGCAAATATAGATGATTGACTATTGTACGTAATATGGTACATTATTAAGTACAAATAGGAGACGAATCATGCAAAGACTTATACTGGATAAAGATATAAAACCAATGTCAGAGTTTCGCGCTCACACTGCGTCTTGCATTCAGCAGGTTCAAAACTCAAAAAGACCAGTTGTAATCACACATCATGGCAAAAGTGCTGCCGTTCTGATTGATGTTGCTGAATTCGAATCGATGTCTCAACGACTAGAGCTTCTTGAGAATATTGCAGCCGGAGAATCTCAAATCGATGCAGGCATGGGCATTCCACACAATAAAGCTCAAAAAATGGTTTTGGAGAGAATTTCCAGATGAGAATACAGTGGTCTCCACTTGCCGTTGATAGAGTCAGCGAAATCGCTGACTATATCGCGCAGAACGATCCGCTTGCAGCGGAAAAATGGATTCACTCTTTATTCGATCGAGTCAAGCAAGTTAAAGACTTTTCCAAGAGCGGACGTTACGTACCTGAAATCAACCGAAAAGATATTAGAGAGCTGATCTATGGAAACTATCGCATCATCTATCGCGCAGACAAGAAAGTGGTTTCCATTCTTACTGTTAGACATTCTCAACAGATTCTTCCAGTCAAAGATATTGACGATGCGTAGAAGTAACAAAAAGACATAACAGCAAGAAGCTTTCAAGGCGCCGTAGCGCGCATAGAAAGCTTTTGTTGGAGTGAGCTGGCAAGGGGTTATCATCCTTATACGGCTTCCTCTCTGGGCATCGCGGTGTTATGAGGCGAGCGTGGTATTTGCGAGCAGGATTGGACGCTCGTGGATCGGCGACGTCTCATCTTCGAAGCATTCTCAAGATATTCAAAGACGCCGAAAAGGAGAAATTTGTTCGCAGACTTCAGCTGGTAAGCCAGCTATACATCATATGCGCTATTTGCTCGTTTGAATAAGTTTGCCATGATTATACTGCCTTGCTATATTCCTCACGTTTCTTGATGTGGCGTATAACATGAAAATACGAGTGGTCAACAAACGTCGTTACATAAGACTATTTTCGGGTTTACTCGAAACAGTGAAAAGCCCTGAAAGCATTGATTTTATTGATGATGCCAACGTAGCTCAGCTGGTAGAGCAGCTCACTCGTAATGAGCGCAAATCCATCAAAACCCTTTGTTTATTAGGCTTTTCCTGGATTTGAAATGCGCTGAAATGCAGTGAGACGCCCAGACTGGTGATAAAAGTGGTGATACTTTTTAAGCAACTGGATAAACAATCAGATTGGTCAGCATAGCCGCTGTGACATCTTTTTCCTGCCGACCACCGAGGAATACTCGGTAGTTGCAAACGCCGCTTCCATACCTCACCTCTTACCCTTGCAATGATCATACTATCAATGCATCAATAGCCATACATCCACCCCAATGATGCTGTGTAGCTCTCGTATTCAGTTGAATATGATGCCGAAAAACGCATAGCGTGGTTATGTGCATACCAGTAAGCAAACAACCCGCTAATACTTGTATCCTCAGCATCATCCGCCTCCACTCTAGAAACAGAAAGAACACAGGTCGTCTTGTCGCTTGTTTTCATTTCTGCACCAGCACCGAAAATCAATCCGGCCGAACTTACCGACGCCCCATAGCTCGCAATGGATATATCTTGATCCAGATAGAATCCGCCCCCATGCACAAACGGATTAAATCTTTTATCAGGCCGGAAACTAAAATATAGATCCGCGAGAAAGCTCAGAGTATCGATCTCTATATCATATGTAACCCACCTGTACTCGTAATCTGTGACCTGCCTAGAACGAAGAGTCGGCCACCCCCACCAACTGTATGTATAGTAATAATCCGTGTAAGTATAATAGTTCTTCTCTAAGGCTCCATAAGTTCCTTCTTGGTGGGAATATCCAAGACCTAAATTGAAATCAAAATGTTTAGAGATCGGGATATTGAAGCCCGATGAGATTGCAAAGCCCACATCGAAATCGCTGTCGTCCGGAACCAGCGCGCCTATATCAGCGTACCAGAGCTTGTTTCCCAGCATACCCGTGCGCTCTTTGCCATAGTACTCTACGCCGGCGGCCTCGGAAGCAGCTTCTGCAGAGTCTACCGCCTGCTGCACAAGCTCACTCAAAGATTTCTCATCCTTCTCTTCAACAGGTTCGTGAGGTATAGCCGCATCACCCTCTGTCAAAGCATTCTCTTTGCCCTCCTTACGTAAGCGTTCTTCCTCCAGGTGCAAGCGTTCTTCCTCCAGAACAACTGCTACAGGCTGAGACGTATCATCGTCTCTCGAAGGAAGATCTAGGGCTCCTTTTTCAATGCTATCAGCAATAACATCTACTTGGCCCGAAACGGATTCGGCGTAGAACGTTGTAGTGGCAGCCAACGTGAAAATGATAGTTGCCGATATTATTCTTGTCAGTCGTTTATGTGTCATATCTTTATCTCTCCTTGTATTTCATCTTGTTATAAATTGGCATCACAGTTGGAACCAAAGCCTCCAGCTGCTTGATGCGGGTATCGTGGCTAGGGTGCGTAGAGGCCCACTGAGCAATGGACTTGTTGCCTGATTGCGCATTCATTTTCTTCCATAAAGCAACGTTAGCATTGGGATTATAGCCAGCGGCAGCCATGATGATTAGACCAATATGATCAGCCTCTGATTCTTGAAAGCGATTATGAGGAAGCATTAGGCCATAGGTTGACATAACATTAAATAAATAGTTTGCGTCATGTTTCATGCGACTACTTGAAGACGAACTGGAACTCATTCCAGCAAAAAAACCATTCATAGCTCCTTGAATCTTCTTATCAGTCATACGCTCAGCCGTATGATTAGCAATTGCGTGCGCGATCTCATGTGCCATGACAGCGGCAAGCATATCATCACCATCACCCACCAGCTCTAACATTCCGGTATTTACAATGACCTTGCCGCCCGGACCACAACTGGCATTAGATTCGGATTCAACAACCACATTATATTCCCAAGAATAATTAGACATGAAATGGGACTTATTCACTTCAGCAAAATAACGAGTCAAAGCCTCCTGCAGCCTGGCACCTACAGTGCGAACCCTCAAAACAGAATCGATTGGAGGTATTTCTTCTCTGGACGCAAGCATTTGATGATATGCGGCGGCGTAGGATGCGTTTAACCGAGTCGTCGACACGCTATTGGCCTGAACGCGTTGAGTAATCGGAACTATAGATGTGCTACAAGAGCTGCACAACAGCAGAAGGACTAGGCATAGAGCGACACTCATCAATCTCATACAGCAAGCATAGCAATAACACACCATAAGCATATAAAGATAAAGCATATGGGTATGCATGACAAGAGCTTAGATTTTCACCTACGTCTACCTTTGGGTTCTGCGTCCTACAAACTAAGAGTACTAATCAAAAAAAAGCTACCCCACGCGCCTAAGCGCACAGGGCAGCAATACTCATCAAAACCTGCAGATTCCTTCTTCACGCATACTAATGAAGCCGTTCCCCCGTTCAGACGGGCGCCCGATGATAACGTGATCCAGAACCTTAATATCAATTATTCCCCCTGCCTCAACCATTTGCTTCGTTATGCGTATATCGTCAACACTTGGTGTCGGATCTCCGCTCGGGTGGTTATGAACAAGAATTACTGCTGCAGAGTTTTCCACTATAGCCTGCCTGAACACTTCCCGTGGGTGAACCAGTGATGCGTCCATTATGCCGAGAGTCACCATGACCCGGTTCACAACCTTGTTTTTAGAGTTAAGCATGATGACCTGAAAGCTCTCCTGAGCTAAACCCTGCAAGTCAGCGCATAGAGACGCAATGTCCTCTGGCGTCTTCGCGCTCTTATTCGTTACCGATTCACGAACGAGAGGCAATTGTATTACTGCTGTGGCATAATGATCCATAATATGACCTCCTTCTTATTTGTTAATGTGCGAAGAAGAGCCGTCGTCCTCCCTGAACAGCTCTTCTTCAATCTGTTTAACAACATCCACACTCGCTCTGCCGTATACTCGACACAGCCCTACCAGCTGAAGCACATCCATGCGCAATTCTTTTTGCTCCATCTTGTGAATCCAATTGCGCGATTTGTTCAATGCATGTCCCGCTTGTTCCTGCGTCAGACCTTTCTGGTTGCGAGCAGCCTTAAGATTGTCAACCATCCGCCCATAGACCGGATGAAATATGGTTTTTGTGTTCATGATTACCTCCGAGTGTTATGAGCTCTTGTGGTTGGGTTATCCCGAACCTGTCCCGAAAACCTATTATCAGTTCGCCGCGACCGCACAGGGGCGCGTAACAACGCAGATGAAACCAAAAAGAGATACAAACGCCGCTTCGATTGGTGCGCTTGCGAAGCAAGTGCCAAATCGAATCAAGAGTGTGTTGGCGAAGCGTAATTTCCTGCGGAGCAGGCAATCAACACTCTCTTGAAGGCATTAAATGGAGGCGTGACTCGGCAGCGCAGATGATGGAACGACCCATAACGCAGGAATGTGGCGTTCGAACATCTGCGTTAAAAGTAGGCGAAAGCACCTTTGTTTTCTGTAAAATAAAAAGTAATTCTTAATGTCGGGAAGGACTGAATTGAGAGGACGGAGAAAGGCCTCTTATTCGGGTGAGGGGGTCTTTGAGAATTGTTGTCTTTTAAAATGTGGGGTATTTTTTGCCTCTAAATTTAGAGGAGCTGTCTTTGCCAGACCGAGGTGTTGCGCTCATCTCACCGCTTTTACAACCGCACCCTTAATCCATTCCCCTACAAAGAAATCAGGGGTTCTCCTACAGGCAAGATGTTCAAAATGCACTATAATTCTCACATGGAAAAGGCAGAAAGAAAGCTATCTTTGAAACGGTGATAGGCGGGCTAGGCCCCATAAATATGGGGGGAGAAATAAAGAAAGAAAAAGACAAAAATAAGCCTCAATGGTGTCTACCAAAACCGGACAACCTCAGCAAGCCTGTCAGCGGCCAATTGTTTTCTTCTTTCGACGGTCCTAATGTGCTCGGCATGAAGCATTTGTTTGTCTTTCTCTATAAGATTGCTTGCCCTCAGCTGTATGTACATAGCTTTAGTCTTCAGATTATCACCATCTGCCAGAGCAAACGCCCTTGCCCACACACCCTCATCTTTCTCTCTCGCCGTCCCTTCACATTCAACCATTGCTTGCGCGTAATGCTTGTTTGCCTCAATATCGCTAACTGACTCAGGTGAAATACTATTATTCACCGCCCCCTTCGGTTCCAATGTAGCTTTCTGCGACTCACAATTGTTGCCCGCAACGCCATTTTTAACACTATTAAAATATCCTATAATTGCCACCCACGTACCGGCAACAGTCATCCACATAATTGACATTCCAATTACACCCCCACCATTACGAAAGCCAACTAAGGCGCAAATAACAGCCCAAAATAATACTATCGATCCAGATGCAACAACCCCTATGACATATTTCATACCATCTCCTTATTAAATCATTCTTCCTGCCGGCCCTCTGCGACCATTTCTTTATTAATCCATCACTCGCCCAATAAAACTTTGCCTATAATCCGCTACGGCGTATCAGTGCCGCTGTCTATTGAATAAACTTTGAACACAAGATTAGTTCCTGGCATAGACCCAACAAACGATATAGAGAAGGATTTGTTGGAGCCTGCAAGCCTGACGCCTTTCCAGTTTATGTGGGCATCCTGAAAACTCAGCGTTTTAAGATCGTTGACAAATTCTTTGTAAAAGATTTTGTCATACGAAGCAATAAACTCATCTTTAATCAGCTTCTGACGGCTCCCATCTGAAAAGTTTGCGTACACAGGATAGCTCATCATTGAAGCAACAGCCTCTTTCTCCCCCGAAACAACGTTTCGTTGAAACAGCCTTACAAAAGACTCAAATTCCTTGGGGTCGGGGAATCCGAGACTATAATACGGTGGTGGGGCTGTGTCGTATTTCGATGCCTGCGCAGAAGCGGTGAAGTCATGGTGCGTACCGTCGAGGGTCAAGTTTCCCTGAATCACTGCAAAATGATTTGAGAGCGCTGGATCAATGAGGTACTTCATGTCGACCGCGAAAGAACCGGCCGAGTTAGTTAACTTGAGGCCTTGGGCACCATAAGTGCCGCTCAAACTATAGCATTCCGTGACAAAATTAGCTCCAGAGCCGGTAACCAAACAAGAGGCCGCGCTGTCATCCTGATACGTAACCCAAAGCGTGTACTCATGCTTTTCAATAAAGCCGTGATAAATATATGATCCGGCCGGCAAGCCAAACAAGGACAGTGGCAGTGTGACTGCGACCACAAAAGCTACGACGGCGACTTTAATTGAACATTTCATCGTGCAACTCCATATCCAAAGAAAAGTTTTTTTCCTCATTAACCGCAAGCTTGGCAGACGATTCTATATTATATTTGGCAAGGGTCATGAAAAGATTGGTCTCTGCGCCGTTGTCGCTCTGCGCGCGCTCGCCTCGATTTAAATCGAGCAATCGAGGAGACCTCAAAAGGTTTCTGTATATCTCCTTCTCATGTGCGTCAGAAACACGAGCCCCGCCCTTGCCGCATAATGCAAGAACCGACCAACCCGGATAATCATTTGCGAGGATTAATGTGGCTCTTACTGGATCAAACACTCTGTAAGCGACAATGTCGCTGCCGCACAACATCTCAGTTTGCATTACATCTTGTCCCGGCTGCGGAGATTCGCAGGTGTACATTTCTATGCATTCGATCAAATAATCCTCATCACTAGTGATAGGCTGAATGTTTTCTGTTCCGGCAAAAGGAATGCCGACGAATTTACCCACCTTTTCTCTCTCGGTCAAAAGGCTGCCCGCAGTTCTTCTTTTAATGATGGTTCGATGAAAGTTTTCTAAGTCCCGGGCTGAGTTGAAATCCAAACTTTTGACACCTGCTCGCTCTGCAAGATTTATTGAACTAGCAACTAGCGCGATAATATATCCTCGGACAGATAGATTGCGCGTCGCACCCATTGACGCAAGTAACTGCTCGGATAATTCCATGTGACCTGAATTTTTAAATGAAAGTTTCATAATTTATTTATATACCCAAACTTAAGATTCTCCAACCTGAAGATTAATCATGGTGCCCACGCCTTATTATTTGCATCGTCAGACGATGCGTCCCGCCTCGCCTCATCGTAATGCTTATCATACTCCTTCCTCTCCCGCTTGTACTTTTTCATGCTGTTATATTCCATAGCATCAGGAGGGTCATAGCGGCCCGCATCGTCGCTACATGCTTGGGCAAAGACAAGAATCAATATGAATACACCTAAACATTTGATGATGTTAAGCCAGTCTTTATCACTCATCATTTTTCTCCTGCAACAATTCGCATGCGGACACAACAAGTTCATGCTACTACTGGGCTTTTTGCATCTTAGCCCACGCTGTACGAAACGCCTTTTCCGCCTCCATCAGCTCCAATGAAGTGAGCTTTTGTTTTAGCAATGCTTTTTGCTTGATAGAGACCTCATCGGAAGATTGTGCGGCAAGCGAATAAAATACATAAGCCAGCCCTAGATTCCGCACCGGACTATACTCTTCAGAAAACATACCACCTAAATTGCGCTGGCAATAAACATGCCCTAGAAAGGCTCCCTTGGAATATAATTCTAGGGCCTTTTTTTTGTTCACTGCTATACCGTTTATTCCTACCTGATACCACGAACCAAGAGCAAAGATGGCATCGCAATCATCTTGCCCAGCCGCCAGTGATAGCCAGTACACAGCTAGCTTATAATCTCTATCTCCGATACGGTCACCAAGATAAAGAAAAGCCAGCTTACGTTGCGCATCAGCATCACCCTGTTGCGCCATCTCGCGATAGCAGTTAAAAGCATCCTCGTGACTATCAAAAACCCCTTTTCGTTCATCGTATAAAACACCGACTAACTTCCGTCCTTCCGGATCCCCGAGCTTGGCTGCCTTTATCCAAAACTGAGTGCACTTATCGCTTTCCCCCGCAATCCCTTGCTCCTTAAGATACATCCAGCCGAGCTGAACAAGGGCAGTGGTGTTATCTTTTTTTGCAGCTTCAGTGTACCATCTGAATGCTTGTGAATAGTCCCTAGGCACGCCCTCCCCCGTGTAGTATATACTTGCTAGATTACATTGCGCATAAGCATCCCCCTGCAGTGCTGCTTTTTCATACCATTTCACTGCCTCTAATATATTTTTCTGCACCCCTAATCCAAATTGGAACTTCACACCTATCTCGTACTGAGCTTTTAAATAGCCTTGTCTCGCAGCCTTAGAGTACCATTGGAATGCTGCGTAATGATCTACTGGCAGACCTTGCCCCTTGTCATACATGGACCCTAAGAAGAATTGCGCTATAGCATGCCCCTGATTTGCCGCTTCCTCGAACCACTTAAACGCAAGCTCATAATCCTTTTCAACTCCCATGCCATAGTTATATAGAAGAGCTAGATCAAACTGAGCTTCTGCATGACCTTGCTCTGCAGCTATCTCATACATGTTAAAAGCAGATTTATAATTTCTGACACCGAATTTATCCCTTGTAAGCATAACACCTACATTATAAATTGCGCCAACATGACCTTTCTCCGCTGCTTTAGTGAAATACGCAAACGCACAATCATAGTCCTCCTTGGTGTCGCCTCCTGCGCTCGCCATACCGCAGACATACTCTGCTTCCGTATGACCGCCTACTGCTGCCGCAACATACCAGAAGATGGCCTTATCCTTATTTGTAGGCCCCCCTTGGCCAACGCTCAGCATGTTTGCAAAACGAAATTGCGCTTCGGCGCACCCATTGCTTGCGGAACAGCCAAAATAGTGGCGTGCTTTCTTGGTGCTCTGCCCCGCTCCGACTCCGTTCATATAGCATAAACCCAAACTTAACTGTGCTCTGGCGTGATCTTTGTCAGCAGCCTTTGACAACAAATCCACTGCTTTAGCTTGATCGACCACGTCTTCGCTTCCTAATAGAGCAACCCCGAGTGCATATTGTGCCCCGGAATGACCTAATTTCGCGGCTTTCGAATACCACTCAATGGCTTCGTACGAGTCCTGCGGCACGCCTTTACCCTTACTGTAAGCCTCGCCTCGCTTATAATAGTCTTCGCTTAAATCTACTGCATTCTTCTTTACTGGTTTTGGTGGTTCTTGCGCTACAGTCGTTAGGCCATCAATGGCCGAATTAACGCTCGGCGCAACAACAAATCTCACGTAACAAGATGTGGCAAGACTGAATACGCTTGCAAGAATAAACAACCAAGCAAACGCGGGAAACCAGTGTTTTCGAATGTCTTTTCTGATGGCCGCAACAATGACAGCCACAGCGCCCAAAACCCCGGCATAAACCAATATGCGCCTCATGATTAAACCAATAATTCCATCGGTTGTATAAAGATATAGTGGCGCGGAAAGAAGAAGTGCTACTGACGCAAAGATACACCCAGCAACAACCAAAGCAATGTTCAAGGATCTCTTTGATATCGGTGTTTTCGTTGACTTAGTCTGTTTTGACATGCTGAATCCCTTTCGCGTTTACAACTACAGCACAAAAAGAGGGCACGAACTCCGAGCCCATGCCCATCTAAGGTACCGTCAAGCACCCGCCTGGAACAATGTGACAAGAAGCCGTGCCCATAGCACGCATCTCATCAGCATCGTTTTCCAGGCAAAATTTTGACGGTTTTTAGATG
>JAUUYL010000111.1 GCA_030590485.1 Lentisphaerota bacterium
ACCACTTAGCGGGCACTTTGCGCGCAGCACGGTGGATGCCGATGTGGCAGAAGTCCTGCAGGTGATTGACGACGCCCGTGAACAGGAAGCCGAACGGCGCCAACGGGAACTGGCTGCCCGGGAAGACAATTAAAGAAAGAATAAAGGGTTTAATGCCTCCGTCCCCTTTTTTGTGCGAATGGCTGGTTAGGAATTATGTTCGACGACACTCATTCATCTATTTCACTAACTGCAATAAACTGATACCTGCACTCTCGGTTCAGACATTGGTGAATTTGCGTATGATCTTCTTTGACGTCGAAATCCGTTCGCGCACCACACAAGCCACAAGTCGTTGGTTGGTCGCCCAGGATATAACAGTCTAAATTTCCATCAACCGTAACCACAGACAACTCCTATTGTAATATCTATATATATCGCTCAAACATAACATCACGATGAAATTTCATATATGCCTGGTGTTCACCCTCAAGCGTGATACTCATATCACGAGTAACGCTGATATTCTCAGTATCGTCCAGGTGTTCAGACACAATTATCTTGCCTTTCTCCGTAAAGGTGATAAAACCAAGATCAAACACTTTATCTAAATTTGGCAGCAGCAAGAGACCATTAAAAGGATCTAATCGTTCTTGGTTTACAGATTCCCGCCACGGCTTGATATGCGACGCGATCAAGAACCGAACATTACTGAATCCTGTCAATGCACAGCGTTCCCAATAATCTATAAGATCACTACGGTATTTTCCTTGCCCGACACGCGCACTAATGAGAGCCGACTTTTCTGTTTTACTGATATCTGCATTGTTAAATACCTCCTCAATATCCTCCTGTAGAGTCTCATCGGATATGTCTGCAAGATATGCAGTGAACTGTTTCATAGCAGCGCTATACATGCTTTTCCCTTTATTATTCTTTTCCTGGAATTCTGGGAGCTGCAGTATTATTTCAGCAATCGACCGAAACTTGTCTGCATTCTGTATATCAGACAGGTTAGAGGTAATGACTCCCGCGCTCCTTGCCCAATCAGAAATAGAGCCAGATATGGCACCGGAATAGCTTTTTGCTGTTCGTGCAGATTTGCCTATATACATAAGCCATTTATCGAAGTTCATGAATACACCTAAATCACACGGCCGAGCAGAATCAATGCAGGGAAAAACATGGAGTTTTTATAGTAGCAATTCACGACCATACAAATAACTTCGTTCTATTTCTCCGACAGACCAAACGATCCATCAAGGTAGCCTGGCACAGGCTCTTTTAATCTCCAACGAATTGTGATTGGCTTCGTTCCTTCCCAATCGACAAAAGTCACATCACCACAATATATAAAGGGTGCTGCCCTGCCACGCTGAGTTTTACGGGTAGCCCGCACAAATAAATGCACCTGAATATCTCGTTCCTTATGGTGTCTCAATGCTTGACCCGCTTTTCCATCCTGTGCCTGCTGATTCTGGCTAACCCATTGAAACTCACTAGGCGATAAAAATACATCCTCATATTTATGCTTGTCCTGCATACCGGCCTTATCTAAAGAAACAAGTAGAAATATATGTTTGTCTAGCGACACATATCCTTGCAGCCATCGCCCCTTATTGAATTCATAGCCCCACGCAGGGGGAATTTCTTCACGCATGTACTCATGCCACAACTCTGGTCCTTCTCCCTTACTTTCAAGCGGGCGCATAACATAATTATTTTCTATCCATTCAAAGATTATTCGGTTCGCTGTACCTGGTTGCCCTGCATTTTCACCGAACCATCCGCGCAGGACGTTGGGTAAGTAATTATCCTCTTCGCCATCTTTTCGCATCACATTAATGGAAACTTCCTCAAAGTTGGCATTGTACGCATCAGCATTGATGATAACCGACTGCCAACTTGAAGGAATCCCCGGAGTCTTATCTCTTTCTGGAAGAAGAATCATGGGCTTTCCATTTGCATAGCTTACAGAACCCACAATCCTAGGGGCGAACTGCGACTCCCCCTGAATACGTTCAAGATACTGGGACAACCGATAGTCGCACAGCTCCCGCGTCAACTCCGCTAATGCCAGAGCATGTTCTTTTTGCTCACCGAGCTTAGTCTTAAAAACGCCCGATCCATAATTGAAATAGCTTATCTTCCCCATACCACTCCCTTCAGTCCATGCTCTGATGGGATTCTCCTCAAGGAGTCTGATAAGTTTGCCGTGATCATCCAATGCTGTGCCGAGATCTTCCGCTAGTAAATGCGAACGACGTGCGAAATGTTCAACTCCGTTGGCGAGATCCTCTATTGAAATTTCGCCCGGGCAATCCTCGCGCGAAAGCATTGCCATGAGCACCAACATTTTGTAGCTCTTTACTATCGGAGTAATTTCTAGTGCTTCAAAGAATTCCCGATGGGCCTCGAACGCATCACCCAGTTGCTCGCCAAAGTCACCTTCTGTGTTGACAAAACCAAACCACGACCCAAAGCTTTTCCGCACCATTTTGGGGTCATAACCTGCATGCCAGGCTTCACTTGCTGTGGGCCGTTCACCATTGCGTTCGCGGAAGCTCCGATACCATGTGGTTGTTGCATCAGCACCAATGGTTGGTTTTGCGAGTGCCTTCAAAATATTCAGCGCTTCAAGCTCATAGGTCACCGAACAACCAGCAGGCAGGTCAAACTCACCTCTCTCAAGCCGTTCGAGTGCCATCAGCAACTCGCCCGGACGACCACTACCCCCTGCCAGAAGTACCATGGCTGGCTGGAGAAAAGTCCGATGATTACCAATGTAGTCAATTACACTCACATGCGACTTGCCTTCGGCTCGGCGCAGACCACGTCCAAATTGCTGTAGCCATAGGATGCGTGATTCGGTTGGCCTGAGCATCATGACAGTATCGATGTGCGGCACATCAACACCTTCATTGAACATATCGACTGAGAAAACGATTTGTAGCTCACCTGCTTCAAGCGCCTCTAACGACTCAGTCCTTGGTGCTGCGCTAAGTCCAGAATGAACCGCAACAGACTTCACTCCCTGACGAACAAAGTAACCTGCCATATAGTCTGCATGGCGCTTTGAGACGCAGAATCCAAGTGTCCTCGACCCTCCATGCTGTTGCCATTGCCCATAGGCGTTTTGTGCGCGCTTTTCTGTCGAGACCGCGTTTTCGAGAGCCTCAGGGTCAAACCGACCACTGCGCCAGGGAATATTTGTGAAGTCCACTTCATCGGGAATACCGAAGTATTTGAATGGACTGAGGAGTTCCTGGTTAACACCATCAATCAGGTCACAGCGGTAGACAAGGTTCTCACCGCACAGTGCCAACAGATCTGCACCATCAGTGCGGTCAGGGGTGGCCGTGAGTCCAAGCTGGAATTTCGGTTCAAAATGATCAATCAACCGACGATAAGTCGCAGCCGCAGCATGGTGGAATTCATCTATGATAATGTACTCAAATGCATCCTCTGCGAAGCGTTCCAAATGCCTGGCACGTCCTAACGTTTGGATAGAGGCAAACAGAACATCCGCATCAACCTGCTTCTCGGTGCCCGTATATAACCCCAAGCGAGCTTCCGGCCGGATGCGACGAAAGGTTGTACGCGCCTGCCGAAGAATCTCCTCGCGGTGAGCAACAAAAAGCACCCTACCAAAACTTGCACTATCAAAAGCGGACAGCCATGTCTTACCCAAACCTGTTGCAAGCACAACCAATCCAGCACGACTTCCTGCAGCCCGAGTTTTTTCCAGTGCCGCAAGTGCCTCCACCTGGATGCCGTGCGGTTCTGGTGGAGGGGCTGGTTTTTCTGCCTCAGGGTCGACTTCAGGCCGATCCGGTAACCGAGTGGCTATTCGTCGCCGGCCTTTGTAGGCCTCAATCCAATTTGCTGTTAAGGGGACTGTGTACGGGTGTTGGAACAGCTTCTCGAATTCTGCTTCTATGGTTGCAACAGCTTGTGGCTCGCCCTGCTTAGTAAGGCGATAGTTCCATTCCACACCACGCTCCAGTGCTGAACGGGTCAGGTTAGAACTCCCAACATAGGCAATACGCTCTCCACCACGACGTCCAATTAAATAACCCTTGGGATGAAATCCCAGCGAAGCATCGGTCTGAAATACACGACAATCTATACTGCCAGCACGCTGATCAGGATCGTCGGGGTGTTCTATAGCTGCTTGCAGATCCAACAAACGCAACAGCGCCCGTGGTTCGGTCACATCCATGTAATCACCTGTGAGCACGCGAATGCGACCTCCCCCATCCAACACATCCAGAAGATAGGGTTCAATTCTTGTGAGGCCTGACTCCAAGATAAATGCGATTACCAAATCCACACGTTCTGCATGTGCAAGATCCTCACACAACTCACCTAGCATGGGCACATCCATACCAGTCAACACGCCAAAAACTGGAGGAGTCGTATTCACTTGATACGCTGCAGAAGTGTCACGCACACCAAGATAGTTCCCCTTTTCAGGGATCACGTACCGAACCCCTCCCCTGGGGTCCTCGACATCACCTGTATAGCGGGGGATCAGATGGATGTGCAGGTGTGAGACAGTCTGGCCGGCAGCTTCTCCAATATTGATGCCTATATTGAAGCCATCAGGCTGATACTGTTTTTCTATC
>JAUUYL010000067.1 GCA_030590485.1 Lentisphaerota bacterium
AACTTCAGCTTTGAATTTCTCCGTAAATGCTCTTCGTTTCTTTCTCATTTGCATCCTCCCACTTTACCAGTTTCGAGACGCAAATTCCACCTAAGCCGGTGGTACTAAAATCGGGGTAAAGCGCAGTAATTGCCGGTGCTGGCGCTGGCGCTACGATTGTATCATTAGCGATATCACTTGTAGTGCTGATTGCTTGCTGGAAAATCTTTTCTAAAGCTGGCGAGCCTGGTTGGGCAATTTTGATACCAATCTATAGCACGATTGTTTTTCTTAAGGTTGCAGGCAAACCTTTGTGGTGGATAATCCTGCTTTTCATCCCGGTAGTCAACCTGGTGGTTTCCATCTTGGCATTAGTAGGACTTGCCAAGAATTTTGGCAAGGGTGGCGGCACAGTTGCCGGACTGCTCTTGCTTCCTGTAATCTTCTATCCTATCCTCGGATTTGGTGATGCTGAATATATTGGAACTGGCGAAGCTGAAGTTGCCGTAGAATAGATTATTTCAATTTAAAACATCAAGGGTTGGCATCTAATGCCAACCCTTTTTTTGCCATAATACCCTCACCATGCGAATGGGTCTTGCCCCAAGCTGACGAATGAGTCTAGAATACACGCCATGAAATACAGACGATATGGAAAATCAGGGTTGAAAATCTCCGTGTTCACGTTTGGTGCGATGCGGATTCCGTTTGACGAGAGCAAGGTCACGGGTGCGGAGCGTGACAAGGCAGAGGCGAATGCTGTCAACACCATGCGCAAAGCGATGGAACTTGGCATCAATCACATCGATACTGCTCGTGATTACGGTAACAGCGAGCGACTGGTCGGTATGGGGCTCAAGGAACTGGGCCGCAACAAGTTTTATATCACAACAAAAATCAATGCCGTTAGTTCGTATGATGATACCAAAAGAAACATCGATGAGGCGCTTGAGAAAATGGGTATTGACCGTATCGATATTTTAGACGCGCACGGCATTAATACAGATGAAAAACTTCAGTCTGCAACCTCGCCCAACGGTGGAGTGAAAGCCATGCAGGAAGCGCGTGATGAAGGAAAAGTCGCCCATATAGCATTCTCCTCCCATGCTGGCCCCGAACTACTGACAAGAACATTGGAAACAGGTCTTTTTGAAACAGTCAGTCTTCATTACTATCTTTCATATCGCCGCAACGCGTCGGCTGTCGATAAGGCGAAAGAACTTGATGTCGGAGTGCTGATACTTTCACCATCGGAAAAATGCGGAATGCTTTACAAGCCAACACCTGAACTTTCCGAAGTGTGTGATCCTGTGACGCCACTTGCACTGAATCATAGATGGATGTTGAGCAATTCCGGCGTAAGCACCCTTGCAATCGGAGCCGCAAACCCGGAAGAATTTGATGCGCACATGCCCGGTATAGATGATACTGACGAGCTGACAGCAGAAGAGCAGGCGGCTGTACAACGTTGGGAGCAGACTGAAACGGAAACGCTGGGCGACAAACGATGCACTATATGCTTCAAATGCATGCCCTGCCCGGAAAATGTGGCAATACCCGAAATTCTGAGATTAAGGAATCTGGCCTGTGCCTTCGATATGACGGAATTCGGAAAAATGCGTTACAACCTGCTGGGCGATGGCGGAGACTGGTTTCCTGGCGAACAATCGGATAAATGTACTCAATGCGGTGAATGTCTACCGAAATGTCCTGAAAAACTGGATATCCCCGCCCTTTTAGCTGAAACAGAGCAGATTCTCAAGGCCGAGCCAAAGAAACGGCTTTGGGGATCTTAGACAGAATCCTGTTCACCTGTCTAAAAAAGACATTGCCATAGGGATCGGAATGAGGTAGCCTGCTTATTGATTATGGCTAAGAAAAAGATAACGGTAAGAACAGTTAAGGCCAAGAACAAGATTGAGATTCTGCCTGATGCGTCGGCTCCGGTAGCAGCTCCTGTTGCTGTGGCAGCAAAACCTGGTCTGGCTCTTGCGCAACCTACTGATGCACCGCAGGGCGTTGTGATGTCCGAACATCTTCAGAATCCATTTGACGATGCCCCAATGGTTGATACTGGCCCTGATAAATATACCTGGCCAGCTATTCTCATGTTAATTTCTACTATGTTAATGATAGGTGTTCTGGCGGTACAATATCTGGAATGGAATCATTTCCATGGTGGCTTTGATCCATGTTTCATGAAGACTATACCAACCATGCCTGCCATAGCTCCAGTCGCTGCTGCACCAGTTACTGACAATGTGGGTCCAGCGGAAGAAACATCCGCTGATGACATGATGTCCACTGAGTAGAGACTCAATATTTTTCTCTGAAACCTATAAGAAATAATCATGCCCATCCTGTCTAAAAGGAATTAGTAATTTGAACCTTATCCACAACCTCTCCAAGGCGGAGTTAGCAGAAGTGTGCCTATCGTTCGGACAACCAAAGTATCGCTCTGATCAGCTATGGCAGTGGCTTTATGTTAAGAAGGCTTCCGATTGGGAGAGTATGAAGAACCTTCCTTCCGATCTCCGCGATAAACTCATCGACAAGTTTTCTCTTCAGTCAGCGGTTACTGACAAAATTGACGGCAATGAAGACGAGACCCGAAAAGTCCTGGCTAAACTTCCCGATGGAGAATGCGTGGAAGAGGTTCTTCTCGTCGATGGCGACAGAAAAACCGTATGCGTATCATGTCAGGCCGGCTGCAAGTTTAAGTGCGCGTTCTGTGCAAGTGGCCAGGCGGGCTTCACGCGCAATCTTGAGGCGGGCGAAATGATAGGCCAGTTCCTTCTGGCTGAAGAATTATTCAATGACCGTATCAATAACCTGGTGTTCATGGGGATGGGTGAGCCGTTTGATAACTATGATAATGTCATGAAGGCGGCGCGGATTATCAACAACGAGGATGGAATCAATCTTGGCGCACGCAGAATAACCATCAGCACTTGTGGCATAGTCCCCGGTATCAAAAAAATGTCGGAAGAAGGCCTACAGTTTGAGCTTTCTGTATCACTTCACGCACCGGTAGATGAACTTCGAAGCCGTCTACTGCCTGTAAATAAACAATATCCATTGAGAGAGCTCATACCTGTCTGCGGAGACTATGCAGAGAAAACGGGTAGGATTATCACATTTGAGTATACATTGATAAAGGGCGTTAATGACTCCCCTGCCCTCGCTGAGAAGCTGGTGAAATTGTTGCGGCCTATCCATTGCCACGTGAATCTTATACCGCTCAGTCCCGTAGCAGAGTTCGATGGCGTGCCGCCTGATAAAGAGACAGGCCCGATGTTTGTAGAATTACTTACTGATTCAGGAACAAATGCTACCCTGCGCAACTCGCGCGGAAGTGCGATCAAGGCAGCCTGCGGACAGCTGAGATACGCGGAGCGTGAAGAATGAAGCGTGACTGATAGGCTTTGGAATAGGATATTTATTCTTCCCTGTTGCCGCGCATTGGGCGAGGCAAACGTGCGACGTACAACCTGTTACGAGGACATAGTCACTTTCTACTCCAGATTGGTCCAGAAGACGTTTTCAGGTGTCGGGTCGGCGAGCAGTTGCCATTCGGTGTCGTATGGATAATGTCTATAGACGAAGCCTGATGGATCAGTGAGGAAAAAATAATTCGGATCGCTTGATCCGTCCAACGATTGACTTGCGGTCCATGATGTATCCAATAGATACCACCCGCCATCGATCTTAACAGAGTTCCATGCATGCTTATACCTATGGTGCGCAGTGCCCGGTGTGTAGCTGAGCATGACTCCATAGCCCTGAATCTGTCGTGAATCAAGGCCTGTCATGGAAGTCAATTCGTTATAAACAGCGGCATAGCCCTGACAGACTGCCCTCCTTGACGCAAAGACTGCCTCTGGAGTTTGCGACTCATAATCCACGTAATAATACTGAGCACGTTCAAAGTCGGGCTGAATATTCTGCCGTATCCATCTGTAGATGAAATATGCCCGCTCCGGTTCGCTCTCAAAATTATCTGAAACATATAGAGCGAGCGAGGATATGGAGTCTTCAGAACCTGCCGGCATGTTTGCAACGGCATTATTGATCGAACCATAGTTGATTAATACTCTGAGGTCTGCCGGATTACCCGCTACAGGGTTCTCGCTGTCATCATCTTCACATCCCGTAAACAGAGCAACAGCAGCCAGTATAATCAGAATCTTGCGCATGCGTGTATTTTATCCCACTCTTACCAATTAACCAATCTCCAATAATTAATTCACTACAGCCGCAGTCCGCCTTACAGAGAATAATAGGAAGGGAAACTGGACAGCGACAATTGAGACGATATATGTGTGATTCTATTTAATTGACTAACAAACAGGGAATTGATACTTCATATCTGCGCATCACGGAGAGGTGGCTGAGCGGTTTAAAGCGGTGGATTGCTAATCCATTGTACTCCGTTTAGGGGTACCGGGGGTTCAAATCCCCCCCTCTCCGCCATGAACCAGTGTCTTGTACGGTTCACGTCTGTGCCGCTACATGGGCCGTAACTCTAAAATTTGTATTTCCACTTGTCGCGATTTTGGCGATAGGCGTAATGAAGAAGAAAGAGCATTGCTGCAAATATGGCTACAGCAATCAAACCTAGCACGAGTTTGCCGACAAGAAGTAATAGCTTCTTGATTGACTGAAGGAACGAACCTTCAGGCTCTATCTCTTCTTCTTGCACTATAGGTGCCGGCTCAGGTTCCAGTGGCTTGATTTCCGGCAGATTCATAAAGCCATACGCAAGTAATTCTTTTGCTTTAGCGTTTCGTGCCCGCTTATCCTTACATCCCGCAACTACTGCAATAACACGCCGACCATCACGAACAGCCGAAGCCGATATGGAAAATCCGCCGGCCGTGATATAACCTGTCTTCAAACCGTCACAACCTGGGAATTCATAAAGAAGTTTGTTGTGGGTGAGCAGTTGAAATTTATTGTCCCGAAACCATTTCTCTTTTGTAGATGTAAAATGAATCGCCTTGGGGTGTTTGACAATCTCGAGTGAGAGAAGAGCCAGGTCACGGGCGGTCGATATATCAGGTTTCCTTCCTACATCCGGCGGAAGGCCATGAACAGAATGAAATTCTGTAGCGGTCATGCCAAGTTCGGCGGCGCGTTGATTCATGAGTTTTACGAAACCGTCTACGGTACCGGCAACATGGATGGCCAGCGCTGTAGCCACATCGTTAGCCGACTTAATGCTGAGGGCATAAAGCATTTCCTCGAGTTGAAACGATTCGCGTACATCGAGCCATACTTGGGAACCTCCGATTCTGGCGGCTTCAGGGGTGACGTGAACCCACTCTGTCATCTTTAGCATTCCGGCTTCGACCTGCTCGAGAATTATCAGAAGGTCCATCAGTTTGATCACGCTGGCTGGATAAATCTTTTTATCCGCGTTCTCTTCGTGTATCACGGCTCCGCTATCACCATCGATGAGGATGGTACTGGTGTAGGGGTGGTTTACTCTATAGGGTATTTTCGCTCTAGCGGCAGTGACACTGTATGCTGAGCAGGCAGATAGAATTAGACAAAGAAAAGTTTTTTTCATGATAGGCTTTGGGCAGAGGTGTATTATTCACTCATGTATTTGCGACATTCGATTGCCTTTTCTACGGTACCGGTCAGTAGATCGGCCTTGAACGGTTTCTTGATATAATCGAACGCGCCTAATTCCATAGCCTTAATCGCTGTTTCGACCTGTCCATATGCCGTTAGCATAATAACCGACATCTTTGTAAATTTCTCATGCACGAATTCAAGAAGCTGCATACCGTCAATTTCAGGCATACGGATATCGCTGATCATAAGGTCAAATGCTTCCTCCGTTTCCTCCAGGAGGCTCATGGCAACCTTACCTCCAAGCGCCGGCGTCACTTCGTGGCCTTCTGATTGAAGAAGTGTAGTAAGAATACTCAGAATGCTTTGCTCGTCATCGACTATAAGTATCCTTGCCATATCTAACCCCCGCTGAGTTTGTGCCCTATATGAACCAACATTATAGAATAGCGTGAGCGAAGTGTAAACAGATAAAGTAACGGAGAATGGTGCAGATCCCTTCGTTGCGCTGAAGAAAGAATCACATTATTGCTGATCGCGCCGTGAAATGTAAAAATTATGAGTGAACGCCTCTGCGTCCAAATCCATTCTTCGAGCATACATCTCAGCCAGATCCGGGAAATCCGGATAGCTTTGCTCTAAAGCCAGATTGTTCATAAGCAGATATTTCAATGTAAGAACAGCATCCAGGGCGTTGCATTGATATTCCTCGCAAGCCTCACAAAACCTGTCCAATATGCCTTTTCCGTAAAATTCCTGTAAGAATGCCTTTGCATTTATTTTCATTTCGTCACCCTTATAGTCTGTATTACTCATAACTATCCCCTCCTCTTCTCGTATTGCAATCCAGAAAGACTGTATCATGCTTGTAAAGAGCTTATATCGTGCCAATCAACATCATACCCCATTCTCAAACATTGTATAACGTTGGCTACTAAGCTGTTACGAAGGATTGCGCCAAAAACCGCAATTCTTATGATTGTGACATTATGTATCTAATTGGCCGGTCGTGCGGCCGTTTTGACGCACTTTTTAGAAAGTGGTATTATACCCGAAAAGCGAAGAGCTTATTATGTGTGATGGTGTCGGTGCTTCATAATTTAAGCAAAACTCTGGCAAAGCTTAGACCTTCTTCAAGGTCTGAGATTTTGCCGTCTATTTGCGCCTCGTAACATGCGGCCAGTATAGGGGTGAATTCCGGACTTGGTTTCAGGCCTAGTTCAATCAGATGTCGACCAAGTACAAGAGGTTTGGGCGCTGAATCGCGAACTTCAAGTTCTTTGGCTCGTTCCATCAGCCAATCGCCCGCGGGAAATCCATCATATTGCTCTGGATTGCTGCCCTGCGTATCTGCACGGGCAACACGCACAAGCCTATCGATTCTTTTGACCCTATATGCCAACCGGCGAATTGCAGAGTCCCCTGCCCGATCATTGAACAGTTCGTTGGGCCTGAGATGATCAACGACCAGCGGTATAATATCTTTTAGGAGATCCTGTTGGTTTGTCATCCGCTCCATGAAGTTGACTGTCGGTTTTTCTCCAGCTTTTGAATGACCTATGGAGCGTGTTCTTCCGCGCACAAACTCGGTTGTTGCAGGCTTGCCAAGGTCATGACATAAAACAGCAAACCCAACGATTATATCTTCGTGCGTATCGCCAATGCGATCACGAGCAAAAGCATCCATACAAAGAAGCGTATGCTGCCAGACATCACCCTCCGGATGCCATTCGGGCTCCTGTTCGCAATCTATAAGAGATTCCAGTTCGGGATAATATTTGATCCACTCACAATCCTTCAGAAATTGCAAGCCGAGCGACGGCGTGCCGCCAAGAAGAATAAGCTTCTTCCATTCCTCAAAAATACGCTCTCGGGCTAATCCTTCAGGTTGCATGGATTGACAGAGAGCCAGTGTTTCCGAGTCAACTGTGAGTCCAAACCTGGCAACAAACTGCATTGCGCGCAAAACACGCAGCGGATCTTCGACGAACTTCTCAGAAGTATGGCGATATAGCCTTGCGTCAAGATCCTTGACCCCGCCACAATGATCTATCAACTCCTCTGTCAGCGGATCAAAAGCCATCGCATTAATAGTACATTCGCGTCGGACGGCAGCTTCTTCCGTGGACATGGTCGGATCCGACATAATATCAAAGCCCTTGTGCCCAAGCCCGGCTTTTGATTCACGCCTGGGAATAGACACATCGCATGCAAGACCCTTGATCTTGATCACGGCAAAAGCTTCGCCGACACAATCTATCGAAAAATTCTCAGAAAGAAGCGATTTTAGCTTCTCAGCTGCTATTCCGTAAACCTCAATATCAAGATCCTTGACAGGCATACGAAGTATGGAATCCCGTACACAACCGCCCACAAGCAGAGCCCTACCACCTGCCTTTCTGGCAGATTGGCATATTGTCGTCAGCGCATCCTTGAGATCAGAATCATGTATATCTATATTCACAAGACAAAAGTAACCACGAAGACTCCCCTGCACCAAGTAAAAAGTTAAAATGTTTATTTAGATATGAGATCCTTCGCCTGCGCTCAGGATGACAGCGTGTTTGTCGTCCTGGGCGTAGTCGAAGGATCTAAGAAGTTATTAACAGGATATACTCAATGAACCATAAATCTTTTGACAACCACCTCACTCTCCCCTGCGCCCCGCCGATAGAAAGTAGTAACTATCTACGCATGAATCAGATACAACGATATTCATATGTTGAATTGCGCCGGCCTGACGCACCCTGAATACCTCGTCAACACATGGCCCCTTTCAGAGTAACGTACATTATTAACAACGTATAATCACTGACCGCGCTTTATAACTACCGAGAGGATTGCTATATCTGACGGATTGATGCCAGGTACCCGCGCGGCCTGCCCCAAATTGTCAGGTCTCACCTTGCTGAGTTTCTCCTGAGTCTCATACCGAAGCGCGGTAATGGACCAATAATCAAGATCAACCGGAATCCGGACACGCTCTCGAGTTTTAGATTTTGCCACATCCGCAATCTCCCTGTCGATGTACCCCCGATATTTGATTTGGACTTCTATCTGATCCGAGACCTCTGGATGCAGACCTTCAGTTGCCTTCGGCAAGTCTGCGTACGACATATCGGGCCGACTCAGTATCTGCGCCAGCGTTTTATCGGCATCACGAGTCGTCTCGAGCCGCTTGATTTCCCTCTCAACAATCGAGGCAAAATCATCAGTTTCATCCATGTACTCGGGGGATGCTATATTCAGCTTCCTGGCCCAATCCAGCATACGATATCGGGCATTGTCCTGACGCAACACTAGGCGACGTTCTGCTCTGGAGGTAAACATTCTGTACGGCTCGTCCGTACCCTTTGTTACAAGATCATCTATCATAACGCCGATATAGGCATCATTACGACTCAGAGTGAATTCTTCATATCCGAGCACTTTTGATGCCGCATTAACACCAGCCACGAAACCCTGAGCTGCAGCTTCCTCATACCCTGTGGTACCATTGATCTGACCAGCCAGAAAGAGATTCTCAACGAGCTGCGATTCCAGAGTGTGCCCCAGCTGCCGTGGATCCGAGAAGTCATACTCAATAGCATACGCCCAGTCTATGATCTCAGCATTCTCAAGCCCTGGTATGGAATGGACCATCTCCAGCTGTACATCCTCAGGAAGACTGTTCGAAATACCGTTTGGATAGACAAGGCGGCTGTTTCGCCCCTCAGGCTCTATGAAGACATGGTGCGACGTCTTATCCCTGAACTTGACTATTTTATCCTCAATCGACGGACAATACCGGACTCCGGTCCCAGATATGGCTCCTCCGTACAGAGAACTTCTGGAGAGATTATCCTCAATTATCTGATGAGTTCTTTCCGTGGTATGAGTTAAATGGCAAGGAATTTGATTGGACCCTGGAACCCAGGGACGCATCGATTGTTCAAATTGTTCCACGTGGAACAATTTGGCATTTTCGGTAGATTGTTCCACGTGGAACAATTCCTTATCACGCCGAGCTGTCCATGACATAAACGGCGCTGGCTCGATTCCGGGCTGAATCTCCATACGGTCATAATCAATGCTTTCGGTGTCGATTCTTGGCGGTGTGCCGGTTTTGAGGCGTTCTATGGAAAATCCGAGGTCTTTCAAAGATTCGCTGAGTTCATCGGCAGATGCTTCGCCGTGTCTTCCGCCGGGCTCGTTGTGCTCGCCGATATGGATTCTGCCGTTAAGAAATGTTCCGGCTGTGACGACAACGGTTTTGCCGCTGATGACTGAGTTGTCGCTTGTGAGGACGCCTTTGAGTTTGCCGTTTTCGGTATGGATTGCCTTGATGGTGGTTTCGATGATATCGAGATTCTTTGTATTTTGGACGACAGAGATCATTCGGGCACCGAAAATGGGCTTGTCGCATTGTACGCGGTGGGCCTGTACTGCAGGGCCTTTTCGGGTATTGAGGGTTCTGAATTGAATTCCTGAGTAGTCGGTATTGCGGGCGATCTCACCGCCCAGTGCATCGAGCTCAAAGACCAAGTGTGATTTTGCTATACCGCCGACAGCCGGGTTGCATGACATAGTTGCTATACTATTTGCGGACAGAGTGCAGAGCGCTGTTCTTGCTCCGAGTCGGGCTGAAGCAAGTGCAGCTTCGCAGCCGGCGTGCCCGCCTCCGATTACTATCACGTCGTATGCATGTTCTTTCACGGTTTACTTTCCGATGCAGAATTTGGTGAAGATGTTTTGGAGCAGTTCATCGCTGTAGGTACGGCCGGTGATTGTTCCGAGTGTTTCGAGTGCGTCGCGGAGCAGAGAAGAGGAGGGGACTATTGATGATTCGTCTTGTGGGTCGAGAGTGTTTTTGGCATCTGATATAACGTTCAGTACGTACTGAACAATATGTCTATGTCGTTCGGATATGACGGCGTGGGGTGGGCCGGAGCAGATGGTGGATGTTTTATTGGATAGGGCGGCGCGTATTGCTTCGAGGCCGGTATTGTTGAGCAGGCTGCAGGGGATGGTCTGGAACTCGTCAAAATTGCCTGTGAAGTCTGGATTGAGGTCTTGTTTATTGAGTATGACTATTGGGTTTTTTGATTTCAATGCTGAGAGTCGTTCGAGATCCTGGACGGATGATTTGATGGTTGAGTCCACGATATAGAGGATGATGTCGGCGCTTTTCAGTAGTTCCTGTGCTCGCGAGATGCCTTCGCGTTCAATGTGGCAGTCTGAATCTCTGATGCCTGCGGTGTCGAACAGTCTGAAAGTGATTCCGTTGATGATGATTTGTTCTTCGATGACATCGCGTGTTGTGCCTGGGATCTCAGTAACAATTGCCCGGTCTGATTCAAGCAGTTTGTTCAGCAGAGTTGATTTGCCGACGTTGGTGTTGCCTGTGATTACGATTGCAGCGCCTTCTCGCAGAATATGACCTTCTTCCCATGTGTTGAGTGCGTGTTGTAGGCTTGCACATATGGGCTCGAGTGCGTTCTCGATATCCGACAACACGTTGTCGGGCAGTTCCTGATCGGAAAAATCAAGGGTGGCTTCCAGGTTGGACGCAACGGATATCAGGCTGTCGTATATGTCTGCAAACAAATGACTTAGAGAGCCTTCGAGCTGTTCCATGGCGGCGGATGCGGCGCGATCGGATGATGCTTGTATGAGGTCGAGGACGGCTTCTGCCTGCAGAAGGTCGATGCGGCCATTGAGGAAAGCGCGCTTTGTGAATTCGCCTGGCTCGGCCATGCGCGCACCCGCAGTAAGTACGGTGCGAAGAATGCGTTGAGCGCATGCTCTTCCGCCATGACCTTGAATTTCGATAACGTCTTCGCGTGTATAGCTGTGAGGGGCTTTGAAGGTGAGTAGGACTACTTCGTCGAGGTCGGCGGTGTTTTCAGCGCTTTTGATATGGCCGTATTTAAATGAATTGGGTTTGGGTTCCGAGCGGTTCTTTTCTGCGTGGTGAAATATTTCTTTGGCGATAGAAATACTATCAGGACCGGAGACCCGGACGATGGCAATTCCTGCGTTTCCTGTTGCTGTTGTTATGGCTGCTATAGTATCTGCTTTGTTTTCCATGGCGGCGCATATTATGTGCTTGGCGCGGGGATTGGTCAATAGTAGTTATTGCCTGATACAGAAAAAAGGGCAGGGAGAGGTTGCCCACCCGCCGTGAATACCGGCTAGATCTACACAGATCTACACAGATCCGGCGTCGCCTTTGGCTATGCCGGGACAAGTGGGAGTTTTGGTCCCGCAGTGGCGGGATCTACGATACGCTACGAGCTCTGAATAGATAATGGGAAAGATGGATAGGTTGAGAAGGTGAATTAATGTGTTGCTTTGCTCCAAGTAACTGATGGGAAGGTATCAGATACATAGACACAACGAACACTAGGAGTTTGAAACAACAAGGTTGCGTGTTCATTCTGGGGTTTACGGAACTATTCTTCTACAAATACGCAATAAAAGGTTTGTGCATTTTGCATGACGCCCGTATATGACATCAGAGAACCATTTCCTGTGTATTTATAAACGTTTTCCCAATCACTGATGAAATTGGTTCTCGAATCAACTGAATATATCCTGTTGCTGAGGGATTGCCACCGGATGATAATAGCTGATCCGTTTGAAGTTTGGTCGGTATCGGTAAGGACAAATACATCATTCGCATTTGTAGGATTACTACCCGTTAACCATTCCTGCCAGTCTGTTTGAGAATCGTTGTCGGCATTTTCTGAGCCATCACGTGCAAGCGTGCCAAAGTATAGCAACTCCCACTCGTCGTCCATGCCGTCATTGTCTTTGTCCAATGAGTCCAAACGAAACGTGAGGTTGTCCAGCGAGTAACCTCCAATATCTGAGCTTATTGCAATCAAGTTTGTGAAACTGCTGAACGAAGAGAAAGTTTGAAAATCAGCGCTGCCTCCCGGGCCATCTATGATTCCGTCGAGATTTAATCGTTGCGAAACTGTGCTGCCATCTGCACGATGGCCTACTAGGTCCATTGAGGACTCCATGTACACAGGGCTGTATTCCGAGATATCGATTGAAACCAAAGAAAAAGTTCCAGCGGCTTTCAGGCGAATCCAGGAAGTGGGGCCATACCGATTGCCGAAGATGAGGAAAGGCGTACCATTATGTGCCCAACTGCCGGACGAGTCCCAAGTCAAGCCATCCTCCTCAAATGAAAGACCAGAATCCTCCCATACATCGGCGCTAGGAGGTTTCTCAGTCCAAGGTGAACCATCAAATGTAAGAGTTTGTAGTACTTGACCATTTGCCTCACAAACGGCTTGTACGTTCTTGGGTTCAGTCATACAAATTGACAAGGGATTGTTCGTGCCGGCGTAGATATCATTCACTTCCCAATGATGAAGGAGATAGCCTGCCGTAGGAGTAAAACTCAAAACAAGCTGTGTGGCATCGTCCCAATAACCCGTGATAGCACCTGAAATGACACCTAGGCTCGATCCCGTTTCGAGGGCGTGCTGCAACTGAATGTTCCATGTAAGTGCAGATGGAGAGTCCAGCGTGAAAGATACAAAATTTGTGATTCCGGATGAGGGGACACTTCC
>JAUUYL010000069.1 GCA_030590485.1 Lentisphaerota bacterium
ACTCTAATCGCTTACGCTCCTTCATGCTCATTCTTAGTTCTCCCATAACTCCTCCTTTTGGAGGCGTATTATAAGGGGACATTTCTAAATTGGATACAAGGGGACATTTTCATATTGGTATGACACCCTGTCTTTCCTCCCTTGACACGCCCTGCTCTTCCCTTTACCCTTCCCGAGTGACAATTATGAGAAAAATATGCCTGATACTCGTGCTCGCAGGTCTTCTTCCTGCGCTAAGCAATACGCTTGCAGATGAGATTTTCTCAGCCATAAAGAGTAATAATATCAAAATGCTGTCAACAATCGTCAAGGCCGACCCGGAAAACACAGTCAACAAACGATACGACAGCGGCACCACCCCCCTCCATTGGGCCACAAAATACAACAACCTGCCCGCCATAAAACTCCTGATTAAAGAAGGCGCCGATATAGACGCACAGACAGACAGTGGCTCTACCCCCCTCCATTGGGCCACCAAATACCACAGGATCGATGTCGTAAAACTTCTTGTAGATAACGGCGCCAATGTTAACGCCGTTACTGATAGCGGATCATCCCCTCTCCATTGGGCCGCCTTTACCAATTCAGCAGCCACAGCAAGCTACCTCATTACCAAAGGCGCCAGCGTTGCTACCAAATCCCGCACAGGCTACACCCCTCTCCATTGGGCCGCCATCGCCAACTCAGGAGAAACAGCCATAATCCTCATTAAGAAAGGCGCGGATGCCAACGCCCAGACCACCGATGGTCTCGCTCCTCTCCACCTGGCAATTCAGAAAAAAGCACTTAACATGATCAAGGTGCTGATACTCTGCAAAGCCGACCTGTATCTGAAGGACCAGGACGGCTCTACGCCCCTTTCGTCTATCAAAACAACAAAAGTACGCAAACACATAGAACAGATCCTGGCCGAACAAGCCACAAGAGCCCAAGCAATTAAAACCGACCCACCACCACCAAAAACCGCAAAAGTCTCGCCACGGCCACACTCAACCACTCCACCCCGCAAAAGAATTCCAAACCTATCTATTAAGACCGTTTACTATCCCGACAGCGCAAACTATCACGGTCAAGTAATAAACGACAAACGACAAGGCTACGGAATCCTAACATTCTCCGACGGCGACAAATACGAGGGATACTGGGCAAATGACAAGAAACAGGGTCAGGGCACATACACCTTTGCCAACGGCGATAAATATACCGGCTATTGGGCCGAAGGCAAAATGGCCGGATCAGGCACATATAACTTCGAAACCGGCAGCAAACTCCAGGGCGAATGGGAGAACGGGTCATTCCTGAACGGAACCGGAACCTACATATTCCCCGACGGCGACAAATACGAGGGCCAATGGAGAAATAACAAAATGTGGGGAATAGGAACTTATACCAGACAATCCGGGCAGGTAATAAAAGGCCAATGGGAGGCCAACAAATATCTGGATGGAAAAGCCCAGGCCTCCTCATCTTTACGAAATCTCCCTCCCTTCACATCCGGGTAACTGCACCATGCAAGACAAATATTCACCATCAGAAGTAGAACCAAAATGGCAAAAATACTGGGCGGACAAAAAACTCTTTACCGCCGACACCAATCGACCCGACGATAAATACTACTGCCTGACCATGTACCCCTACCCCTCAGGCGTCCTTCATATGGGGCACGTCATAAATTACACACTTGGCGACGTTGTAGTCCGATACAAAATTCTGCGTGGCTACAACTTGGTCTCACCCATGGGCTGGGACAGCTTCGGACTCCCCGCAGAAAACGCGGCCATCCGCACAGGCGTACACCCACACGATTTCACCGAAAAAAACATCAAACAAATGACCAAACAAATGGATCGCGCCGGATGGGGTTACGACTGGAACCGCGAAATCGCCACCAGCCACGAGGATTACTATCGCTGGAC
This sequence comes from Lentisphaerota bacterium, assembly GCA_030590485.1. Classification (GTDB taxonomy): domain Bacteria; phylum Verrucomicrobiota; class Kiritimatiellia; order UBA8416; family JAUUYL01; genus JAUUYL01. Next base: position 1,917 of record JAUUYL010000069.1, read on the forward strand.
ACAATGGTTCTTTCTCCAATTCTATCAGAACAACCTCGCCGTCAAGAAAACTGCCCCGGTTAACTGGTGCGACTCCTGCCAAACCGTGCTCGCCAACGAACAGGTACAGGACGGCAGCTGCGAACGATGCGGAACCGAAGTCATCCAACAAGCCATGTCGCAATGGTTCTTCACCATGAGCCAATATGCCCAACGCCTGCTGGACGGCCACAAAAACCTTCGAGGGAACTGGCCCGACGCCGTATTAGCCATGCAGGAAGAATGGATCGGACGCTCAGAAGGCGCACGCGTAACATTCAAAGTCAAAGAAACCGACGAAGAACTCCCAATATTCACAACACGCCCCGATACCCTCTTCGGCGTAACATTCATGAGCCTCGCTCCAGAACACCCACTGATCGAAAAACTCGTAAAAGGAACCGAACACGAAGACCAAGTAATGCCCGCCGTACTCGAAATGCGCAATCAGCAGGGCGTCAGCGAACGCGAAAAGGCAGAACGAGAAAAGATAGGCGTATGGACAGGCTTTCACGTAATCAACCCTGTCAACGGTGATACCGTCCCGCTCTGGGTCGCAAACTTCGCATTAATGACCTACGGTACCGGCGCAGTAATGGCTGTACCAGCCCACGATCAACGCGACTTCGAGTTCGCGAAAAAATATGACATACCCATCAAAATTGTAATTCAGCCAGAAAACTCAGAACTCGACCCGCAAACCATGACCGAAGCTTATGTCGATCCGGGCACAATGACCAAATCTGGACCTTTCGACGGACAAAACAACCACAAGGCCATGCCGGAGATCATCAGCTGGCTCAAGGAACAGGGCTGCGGCGAAGGCACCATCAATTACAGACTACGCGACTGGCTGATAAGCCGCCAACGCTACTGGGGCGCACCTATCCCCATAATCTACTGCGACGACTGCGGCGCAGTCCCCGTACCGGAAGAAGACCTACCCGTACGACTGCCTACCGACGTAGCATTCAAGGAAGGCGGGGGAAATCCACTGGAAACCAGTGAGTCATTCATCCAATGCTCTTGCCCCACTTGCGGCAAGCCTGCAAAACGCGAAACAGATACAATGGACACATTTGTAGACTCAAGCTGGTACTTCCTGCGCTACTGCGATCCTAAAAATACCGAAAAACCTTTCGATCCAGAAGAAATCAAAAAATGGATGCCAGTCGATCAGTATATCGGAGGTATCGAACACGCCACAATGCACCTGATTTATGCACGATTCTTTACCATGGTCCTTAAAGACCTGGGCATGATCGATTTCGAAGAACCATTCAAACGCCTCTTCTGCCAGGGCATGGTCTGCAAAACAGCATACTATTGCGAAACCCATAAGTGGCTCTACGAAAAACAAGTCGACGGCGAACGCAAAGGTGACGAGATAGTCAACGGGACCTGCATAGAATGCGGACAACCCGTCACCTCGGAAATGACAAAGATCAGCAAGTCCAAGCTGAACGTGGTCGACCCTGACGAAATGATAGAGAACTATGGCGCAGATACCGTGCGCCTCAATATGCTCTCCGACGCACCGCCAGACAAAATGCAAATCTGGAGCACCGCTGGCATAAGCGGAGCATGGCGTATGCTGAACCGACTATGGTCACTTATAACCGAAAACGTGGATCAAATACCCGTCCAAGGAACTCCGATCCCGGAAAATCTGGATGACGACAATCGCGCCCTGCGCCGTAAAGTTCATCAATGCATAATCAAGGTAACCGAAGCCATTGAGGGAGGATTCCAGTTCAATACGGCAATAGCACGCTGCAACGAACTACTTAACCAACTCCGCAGCACCAAAAGCCCAGTCGAACCTCCCGTGCTGCGCGAAATACTCGAAACCGTCATAATATTGCTAAGCCCGATAGTACCACATTTCAGCGAAGAACTATGGAGCCGCATTGGATACGACGACAGCATCTTTAAGGCAGGATGGCCAACTGCCAACAAGGCAATTGCAGCCGAAGAAGAACTCATAATACCCCTTCAGGTAAATGGTAAACTCCGAGGAAAACTAACCGTTCCCGCAGGAACCAGCAACGAGGACCTTGAAAAGGCCGCCCTGAAATCAGAAGAAGTCAAAAAACACACCGAAGGCAAAACCATCCGCAAGGTAATCGTCGTCCCAGGCAAATTGGTAAACATCGCAGTATCATAAAACAATCCCACTGCTTACTAGAACGTGAGTCCGACACGCGCCGTAACAGCCGTCAGACTGAACTCAACATCCTTATCGAAACGCTCATGACGCGCCAGAGCTTCCTCGACCGTAGCTTCCTTTGATGTGACCTTTGCCTCAGTCTCAATATTCACCCAGTCAGCACCAACGGTCAAACATCTATCGCCCCAAACAGGAAACTCCAGCTGCCCACTGATTCTGACATTCACATGGTCAAGATCTATATCCTTCTCACGATGATCACTTGAAGTAAACGCCCCCGTGTCACCAGAAAACTGAAAACCTGCGTAATCTGCACGTAAAACAATATTCATTTTCTCCGGCTTGCCCATACGGATCTCAACGCCAACGCCCAACTCCGGCAATCCACCTATCAGGCTACCCTCGGCCTGACCGTTTTCAACAAAATCTTCCGGCGGATCAAGATATTTAACAACACCAGTCGCAGGGCCGGCATCAATATCATAATTGTTGGCAAGCATGAACATTCCAAAATTCAAGTATGGCGTAAAATGGAAACTATCCCCAGCACTGAACGTGCAGGGCGTATACATACCCCTGATCTCGAAAATTCCAGAAAACATGTCTACCGTAAACGCTTGTCCTTCAGGGATCCGCATATACTCATACTCGACCCCGTTATACGAAATACTGTCCACACCTATATAGTAATTCCTCACTGCTACGGAGCTGACATCAGGCTGAAAAAACGAAGCGGCAAAATGAAATGTAAAATATTTCCCAGCATTCTCAAACGCAAACCCTACAGTTGGATAGCCACCGTCCATTCCAAAGTCTTCAAAAGAATAATTCTCCCTGTCCGCCTGATCCTCGAAACGACCCGTTACCTCATAATAAGTTCTCGTTGTCTCCTGCACATGACCACTCAGCTCACTAATCGAACCCGCCGTAACCCATAGCTGAACATCACGGTCATCATACAACATCCGACCCGCCGTCACCCCAGCCAGAACATTAACCGAACACAGAACCCCCAACAGAACCGCAATTAGACAGATTTTTTTCATCACCCCTCCTCCAACCATTAACCATTCTTCAGAATCTATATCCAACACCTATCATCGCTACCGGATACATCGATATGTCTTCGGTATCATCATCTATATCGTCAATTTCTTTTACGATATCCGCATCCAACTGCGCCTGTCGAGACGAATCAGCTGCAACGGCCGTAAGCGTCACATCCGGATCACCCTGCAACATCACACCAAGATCAAACGCAAACGTCCAGTGACCATCCTCATCAACAGCGTTACCAAAGCCAATTCCAGCATACGGAGCCAAGCTGTTAAAACCAACATTACCCGAAAGACTCGTTACCGAATAATCACGATTATTCAACTCAACACTGCTGTTCGGAGCCGTCAAATCGACTTCATTGTTATTGAACATCACACCACCCGTAAGACGAAAACTACCACCAAACGGAAACCAGTCCACAAGCGCAGCCAGAGTCATTAGATTCAGCTCAAGATTAATCTCCTCTGCCGATGTGCCGGATCCAGAAGCCGTGTCCTCGTCGTCATCAACGTCCATATCAAAACTAAACGCATTCAGGCCTAACCTTATATTAGCCCTGTCTCCCATCCCCACAGTCAGATCAGCACCAAGCCCAAGCGTACCTATTTTGGCGGTAAGACCAACACCCCCAGCCATAACCATCGGCGCCAATACCAGTAGCATTACAACAACCATCACGCACATCATCATCCTGCGCATACCAACCTCCTCTTATTCTCTCCTTGACACTCGACGTTCGACCCTTTTAAATCTCCGTTCGTGCACGCGTCCCTCTTTGAGGTAGGATATTAGCAACACGACCAGGAGAAAACAACAAGAATGAGCGACTGTATATTCTGCAAGATTATCGCCGGCGAACTTCCGGCATCAAAAGTCTACGAGGATGACAACACCGTTGCCATTGTCGACATCGGTCCTGTTGCAAAGGGACACGTACTTGTAATACCCAAAGTCCATTGCGACCCTATCATGGAAGCACCCGAAAAATCTCTGACACACGCCATAGTGGTCGTTCGCAAACTGGCTCGCGCAATAACCAAAGCCCTTAACGCCGACGGCATCAATATCGCGCAGGCAAATGGCAAATGTGCCGGCCAGATGATACCACACGTTCATTTCCACCTTATCCCAAGATACGACCACGAGGGTAAAGAACGAAACTGGCTACCGAGATCATACGACAATAATGAAGAAATGGCGGAATATTGCGAAAAAATCCGCAACGCCATCGAATAATATCGGAAATCAATTATGTTGAATCAGAAGCCATTCCTGGACGTAGTGAAAAACATATGCGCTAACGATCCTAGGTACGACATCGAAGCATACTTCTTTGTTCGCGACGCATTGGACTTTACCACTCAAGCATCAAACAAAGATGCCAAACCCGACAAAGAACGCCACATCTCAGGTCAGGAACTGCTTGAGGGTATCCGAAAATATACTCTTAAGGAATTCGGCCCAATGTCAAACACCGTCATGAAATCATGGGGCATCACAAAGACAGAAGACTTCGGGGATATAGTCTTTAACCTGGTAAACAACGGCAAGCTGGGCTGTACAGACGATGACAAACCAGAAGATTTTGCAAACAACTACAGTTTCGAAGATGTATTCATCAAGCCATTCGAGCCCGAAAACTCAACAAAACCTGAGGCGAATACATGAAAAAGATATCACTCGCAATAATCGTCGGACTAGCCCTGGCTGTGCTTCTTATCCCTGAGAAGCGAACAGAACAAGACCCTACCGAAAACTTTCTTGAAGTGCTGAAAAAATCAAACGCCGACCTACAGCGATTCACGCTGGACAACGGCATGATATGCCTCATCAAGGAGGACCACAGCGCTCCCGTCGTCTCAATCCAATTCTGGGTCGGAACAGGCGCTATACACGAGGATACATACCTGGGTGCCGGCATCTCCCACGCCATAGAACATATGATTTTCAAAGGCACCGACAAAAGAAAGCCCGGTGACATATCAAGGGAAATAAGCGATGCAGGCGGAAATATCAACGCTTATACAGGCTACGACCGCACTGTATTTCTCACCGATCTACCCTCAAGAAACTGGGAAACAGGCCTCAACGTCCTCTCCGATGCCCTCATGAACCCACGCTTTCCAAAGGAAGAATGGACACAGGAAAAATCCGTAATCCTTAGAGAAATAGCCATGGGTTACGACGACCCTAACCGCGTAATCAACAAACTACTATTCCGCACCGCCTATAGAACCCATCCATACAAATATCCTGTCATCGGCTATGAAGACACATTCAAGCGCATCAACAGAGAAGATTTAGTCAAGTTTTTCAGCAAAAACTATGTCTCAGACAATATAATCACAATCGTAGTTGGCGACATCGACCCCATCGATGTCAGAAAGAAACTTATAGCCACCTTTGCCGACTATAAACGCAAATCACGCGCACCCGTCATATTACCCAAAGAAGCCGAACAGCTGTCACCAAGATTCGAGCGGCAAACCGGCAACTACAAGATCTCACGCCTTGAATGGTCATATCATACCGTACCCCTCAGTCATCCGGATGCAGCCCCTCTCGATGTTCTGGCCATCATACTCGGACAAGGCCGAACATCCCGACTCTCCCGGAAGATCAAAGAAGAACTCAAACTCGCACACAATATCAGCGCCTGGTCCTACACACCAAAAGAAGCCGGCGTCTTCTCAATATCGGCAGAATTTGCACCGGAAAAGGAAAGCGAACTCTTGTCAGCCATGCAAACAGAAATTGACTCGTGGCTGAAGACCCCATTCTCCATAGAGGAAATCAACAAGGCGAAACGCCAGCTCCTCGCTTCGGAACTATCCGCATTACAGACCATGAGCGGACAGGCAAACAACTACGCTTCAGGCGAGTTCTATGCCGGCGACCCAAATTACTCAGAGACATACCTCGAACAAATCAGCAAGACCACACCACATATTCTTCTCAAGACCGCAAACAAATACCTCGTCCCTGAACACAAATCCCTGGTAATCCTTTCCCCGGAACTAAGCGAATCCTACGAAAGCAAAGAACAAGACCGACATGAATCCGCACCCCCGATCAGCAAACACATTCTCTCGAACAACATCAGACTCATAGTAAGAGAAGACCACAAACTTCCCTTCGTCTACCTATGCGTTGCAGGTAGAGGCGGACTGCTGTCAGAAACCGAACAAAACAACGGTATTACACTGCTGATGAGCGAACTCCTCTCAAGAGGTACTTCATCAAGAACTTCAGACGAAATAGCACTCGCCAGCGAGTCACGAGGCGGATACATATCTTCATTCTCTGGCAAAAACAGCTTTGGCATGCAGGCGAAATGCCTATCCAGTGATACAACAACATTCATGGAGCTCGTATCCGACTGTCTCATCAACCCAACCTTCCACAACACCGAAATCGAGAAACAGAAAGCCATACAAACCGCCGCCATAGAAGCCAATTACGACAGACCCATCTACGTTGCCCAAGCCCTCATGAGACAAGCCCTCTTCCCCGACCACCCTTACCAATGGGACGAACTGGGCTCACACGACACTATCGAAACAATGTCGCGAGAGAATATCCAGAGCCACGCCGAGAAACTCATCGTCTCAGACAACCTCGTTATCTCTGTCTTTGGCAACATCAAAACTGAACAGGCAATCAACCTCACGGAGAAATATTTTTCTGGAATCGCCAAGAAATCCCTGACATTGCAATCCCCGCCCGCCCCCAACCCGGACCTCCCGACAAGAAGCAAACGCCGTGAGCCAAGGCAACAATCCATTGTTCTGCTTGGCTTCCCCGGGATCGACGTTCTTGACAAACGTTACGACTCCATCGCTCTGCTCAAAGACGCTATGAGTGGCCTATCCTCTCGCCTCAGCATCGAGATACGAGACAAACGCGGCCTGGCTTACTACTCGGGCGCATACAACATGTCAGGCACCGAACCAGGCGCCTTTATCCTCTACGCCGGAACACAAGAGGAGTCTGTTCCGCAAGTCGAATCTCTAATGAAAGAGGAAATTACCAGACTCATATCAGAAGGACTAACCGATGAGGAAGTAGAACGCGCAAGGAACCGCCTTATTTCCGCCTACGAACAGTCGCTGCAGGATCAACGCTCCATCTCTATGACTTGCGCGCTCAATGAGCTTTACGGTCTTGGCTATGATCACCTTTTTTCGACAGCAGATCGATTCAACGCGATTACCGCAGAAAATATTAAAATCTCAGCACAATCAATTCTATCAACAAACAAATACGCAATGTCTCTGGTTCTGCCAGAGCGAAAGGATTAAACATTATGCCCGAAATACCAGCTAAAGAAGAAATGCACAAAATACTTTTTGCCAACCTCATTATGATGCTCTCCGCATCGGCCATGCAGCAGCTGGGCAAAACAGTCAACCCGATGACCAATAAGATCGAAACAGATCTTAACGGTGCTCAAATGACCATCGATATGCTCGAAATGCTGCAGGCCAAGACAAAAGACAATTGCGACGATACAGAAAAGAAAATGATCAACGATATCCTCTCAGCACTACACCTGAACTTCGTGGAAACATCACAGACCGAGGCAACTAAGAATGTCGAGGAAACAGAAAAAGACGAGAAGCCGGAAAAAGCTGAAGAACCCGCAGGCAAACCAGAAGAAAAGAAAAAAGACGAAAAACCCAATAAAGACGGCGACAAATAACCGACCCTGTTCCCTGCTCCCTGTTCCCTGACCCCTGCTTTTGTAGGGGTTTCCCCTACAAAAAATATCTCGAATATTTTTGATTTCCACCTGCATTACGCTCATACTCCCCTCTATCTCAGCCTTTTATGTCGGAGTAAAGTGTGAAGATTGCAGGCCATACCAACCATATCAGAGTTCTCGTCGTCGATGATGATAAACGCTGTCAGGATATGTTCTCGACTATGCTCTCTCTAGATCACCTCAACACCGTACCCGCTGCAGATGCCGAAACAGCGATAGAACTCCTCCACAAAGAAGACTTTGACGCCGTTATCGCCGATCTCATGCTCCCTGGTATGAACAGAATAGACCTTCTCAAATATATCAGAAACAACCATGACAACCTCCCTGTTATTCTTATCACCGGATATAGCAGTATCGATTCAGCAGTTGACACACTGCAACACGGAGCCCGGGACTATATGGTCAAACCTCCGGCAGACAGCACAGCCCTAACCATAGCCATCAAGAAAGCCGTCGAACACAGCAATGCCAGCAATATTTCTATAATGTTGACCGGCGAAAACGGTAACGGCAAAATCACAGTAGAAGATGACGGTGCAGGAATTTTAAATACAAACGAATCCTCAAACGGAATGGGGATTCATATAATGAAATATCGCGCTAACATGGTCGAGGTCGACCTCAACATCAACCAAGTCGATAATAACGGTACAAAGGTAACGTGCTCATGGAAAAACAAGCAGTAAATAAAAGCGAAAACAAGAAAACCAACATACTGATCGTAGACGATCACCCTATAGTCCGTTACGGCGTCAGCCGTATCATAGGACAGGACCCTGTATTTGCCGTCTGCGGAGAAGCCGAGAACCCCAAAGAAACTATTCAGTTTCTTAAAACAAACAAAGCCGATGCCATCGTTCTGGATATATCGCTTGAAGGCGTTCTCGATGGACTCAAGCTTGCCAAAGTCCTCCGCGCTAAATACCCCCACATACCTATACTTATTCTTTCTATGCACGACGAGATGACATATGCACAAAAAGCCCTCACCGCAGGAGCCAGCGGATATATAATGAAAGAAGAATCTTCCGACAAACTCATCTCCGCACTGAAAGACATACTGAATGGTGAGATACATGTAAGCGAAAGAGTAAAAAAACAAATGCTTCACTCTTTTTCAGCCCCTAAAGAAGACCTCTCCGGCGAAATTGTCGAAATATTAAGCGAACGCGAATGCCAGGTCTTCTCCATGATCGGAAGCGGACACACAACCCGTACCATTGCAGAAAAACTACACATCAGCGTGAAAACAATCGAAACACACCGCTCCAGAATTAAATTCAAACTCAGTATCGATTCAACCCCCGAAATGGTTCTCGCCGCCGCCAACTGGACCCAGAAAGAACGTATCGCCCCTGCATTCTAATGATTGATGACAATTACCATTCGTTCTTGCATTCCAGCCTATACAGATATACATTACGCCTTTTCAATGTAAGACGAGGACATCATGATTGACCACGACTGGCTTGCTATTCTTGATTTCGGATCACAATACACACAGCTCATCGCACGCAGAACCCGCGAACAACACGTTTACTCCGAAATAGTCCGCTTCGACACCTCAGCAGAAGAAATCAAAAAAAGAAAACCCGCAGGCATAATACTCTCAGGCGGCCCGGCAAGCGTCCTGGAAGACGGCTCCCCCTTATGCGATCCAGCCATATTTGACCTCGGCATCCCAATTCTCGGCATCTGCTATGGAATGCAAATGACCGCTCATCTCCTGAACGGATCAGTCAAACCAGGAAAAGAACGTGAGTTCGGCCACGCCGACATCTCCATAACAAACCCATCCCCCATTTTCTCAGATATGCAGAGCAGTATCAACGTATGGATGAGCCACGGAGACCAGGTGGCAGAATTGCCAGCAGGCTTCCACTCCATGGCCAGCACCGACACCTGCCCCCACGCAGCAATAGGCAATCCCGACAAGAATATCTACGGACTTCAGTTTCATCCCGAAGTCGTCCACACACCAAAAGGTAAGGAAATCCTGAAGCACTTCATCTTCGACGTGTGCAAATGCTCCGGCGACTGGGAAATGGCTCAGTTTATTGAAGAAAGCAAAAAGGCAATTCGCGAACAGGTGGGAGATGCACATATAGTCTGCGGACTCAGTGGCGGCGTCGACTCCTCCGTTGTAGCCGTACTACTGCACGAAGCCATAGGCGATCAACTCCATTGTATCTTCGTAGACAACGGCGTACTCAGATACAAGGAAGCCGAACAGGTTGAAAAGACTTTCAGCGAAACTTTCGATCTAGACCTCCGCGTCGCTCATTCAGCAGATCTATTTCTGGGCAAACTCAAGGGAGTTGAGGATCCGGAGACAAAACGCAAAATAATCGGCAACACATTTATCGACGTTTTTGCTGAGGAAGCACGCAAACTGGGCGACATTAAATTTCTGGCCCAAGGCACACTCTATCCCGACGTTATCGAGAGCTCATCACCAATAGGTGGCCCGTCAGCTACAATCAAAAGCCATCACAATGTTGGCGGCCTTCCGGACGACCTTCAGTTCGAACTGATAGAGCCAGTGAGAGAACTCTTTAAGGACGAAGTACGCGCACTCGGCAGAGAACTCAGAATGCCGGACTTCATCCTCGACCGACAACCCTTCCCCGGACCCGGCCTGGCCGTAAGAATACTCGGAGAAGTAACAGAAGAACGTGTAAAACTTCTACAACAGGCGGATATCAGGCTACAGGAAGAAGTCGAGAAGCTGGACAACTACCACGAAATATGGCAGGGATTCAGCGTGCTCCTTCCTGTCCAAAGCGTCGGAGTAATGGGCGACTGCCGAACATACGAGAACACCGTAGTCATCCGCCTCGTAACCAGCTTGGA
>JAUUYL010000026.1 GCA_030590485.1 Lentisphaerota bacterium
ATGTTTTGGCATGTAGACGGCGCTCAAAATGTTCTTTCAACTCGATGTGCCGTTCTCGGAGGACTCTTCGAAGAATACTGGGAGCAACGAAATGCTGCTTAAAGGTAACTTTCGTGTCCTGCACCCCAAACTAAGTCCAAAACGATTTGCCTCTTGACCATTTGCCGTTAAAACACTATATTGTATGGCAATTATGAATATGTTTCTTTCAATCGTGACACTTGTTGCTGTAGTATCTCTCGTACTACAGGTGCTTGTACTGCGCCTTGTAGGGCCGGTAGCGTCACGGTGTAAAAGGTAACCGCCTTTAACAGAAAGTCACAGACGACGCCACCGACATTAAACGGTGGCTTTTTTTTGATTAAATTGAGGAGATAAGATGAAGACTGGTGCTAAATGCATTATTGAAGGACTGGAGAAAGCTGGTGTCACAACCATTTTTGGACTGCCTGGCGGAACGGTTCTCGATCTTTTTGCCGAGCTGTATCACAGTGATATTGAATTTGTCCTGGCTCGCCACGAACAGGGTGCAACCCATATGGCCGATGGCTATGCTCGCGCCACGGGTAAGGTTGGGTGCTGTATAGTTACATCCGGGCCTGGCGCCACAAACGCTGTTACGGGTCTGGCTACGGCCAACATGGATGGTATACCCATGGTCTGCATCGCAGGACAGGTACCCTCTTCCATGATAGGAAACGATGCTTTTCAGGAAGCCGATACAGTCGGTATCACCCGAGGTGTAACAAAACATAATTACCTGGTCAAAAATGTTGACGACCTGCCCCGCATCATAGCGGAAGCATTCCATATCGCCAGCAGCGGAAAGCCCGGCCCTGTTCTTATAGATATCCCGAAGGATATCCAGAAGGCAGAGACCAAGGCCAAATATTCCGGCGAGGTTAATATGCGAAACTACAAACCGCGTTCTGGCAGTGGACATCCAAAACAAATAAAAAAACTGGCCGATGCTATCAACAAGGCCAAGAAGCCTGTTTTCTATGTTGGCGGCGGCATTATCGCCGGCAATGCATCCAAGGAACTGACGGAACTGGCGCGTAAGGCCAACGTTCCTGTCACAACAACTCTGATGGGACTCGGTGGTTTCCCGGAAACCGATCCACTCTCACTGCGCATGCTGGGCATGCACGGAAGTGTTGAAGCAAACAATGCAGTCTCGGAATGCGACTTACTGGTTTCTATAGGCGCACGATTTGATGATCGCGTGACAGGTAAGGTCTCTGAATTTGCGGCCAAGGCTATTAAAGCACATATAGATATCGATCCGTCGGCAATAGACAAGAGCGTTAAGATCGACATACCTGTTGTCGGGCATGTCAAACTTGTCCTGCAAGACCTGATGGACAAGGTCAAAGAAGCAGACAGATCAGAATGGCTCAAGCAGATCGCTGACTGGCAGAAGAAATACGCCTTTTCTTACAACGAAGAGGAAGAGCAGATTCTGCCCCAGTTCGTTATAGAACAGATCTATAAAGAAACAAATGGCGATGCGATTATCACAACAGAAGTTGGACAGCACCAGATGTGGGCGACCCATTTCTATAAATATACCAAGCCAAGGACCTTTATTTCCTCTGGCGGGCTTGGGACTATGGGCTTTGGTGTTCCTGCGGGTATTGGCGCGCAGGCTGGCATGCGAGACGCTACAATTGTCACCATAGCCGGCGACGGCAGTGTTCAAATGAACATACAGGAGCTGGTTGTTGCGGTTGAGCATCAGCTGCCCGTAAAGATTGTTATCCTGAATAACGGCCACCTTGGAATGGTGCGCCAATGGCAGGATATGTTCTACAATAATGAGCATTCGGCAACTGTCCTGAAGCAGGAGGGACGTCCGGATAATGAAAAGATAACGGATAAGAATACGGGTTATTTACCTGATTTTATTAAATTAGCGGAAGCTCACGGCGCAACAGGGTTCAGAGTTGAGAAGAAGGAAGATGTTAATTCAACACTGCAAAAGGCATTGCAAACGCCTGGCCCGGTTGTTGTCGAATGCATTGTTAAGGAAGACGAAGCCGTCTTTCCTATGGTTCCGCCAGGCGCAGCCATTACGGATATGATATTAGAATAGAATAGAATAGAATGGACTGTGATCGTCGTTCGTAAAGACTGATAGGCTCTGCGGGGATTAAGATTAAGAAATGATAAATACGATTTACGTGAATGAGCGAAGGGAGAGAAAATGAAACATGTTATTACTGCATTGGTTGAGAATCAGCCGGGTGTTTTGGCCAGAATTATCGGTCTTATTTCCGGGCGTGGCTACAATATTGAGAGCCTGAATGTTGCCCCGACGCAAGATCCTGACGAGTCAAGGTTGACTATGACTGTGCCCGGTGACGATAAGGTTCTGGAGCAAGTCATAAAGCAGCTGGATAAATTGATTGATGTCATAAAGGTTACTGACCTTACGACAAAACGTTATTTCAACAGGGAACTTTTGCTTGTTGAAGTTGGGGTAACCGCGAATAAGAGAGCGGAGCTTGTGGAGTTGGCAGGGTTGTTTGGAGCATCAGTTGTCTCCGTTCAGCCCAACTCACTGACCATTGAGGTTACGGGGGAAGCAAGTAAACTTCAGGATTTTCTGAACTTGCTCAAACCATTTAAGATACTTGATCTTTCGCGAACGGGTGTAATAGCCGTTGCGAAGGGCGAATAGAGCGTGAAACGTGAAGCGTGAAGTGAGATAAGACACAATGAGTGCTAAGAAGAAAAAAACAAAAATATTAATATTTGATACGACGCTGAGGGACGGCGAGCAATCACCGGGCTGCAGTCTGACCCACAGGGAAAAACTGGAGATCGCTACTCAGCTGGAACGTTTGAATGTGGATGTAATTGAAGCTGGCTTCCCTATCGCCTCACCTGGCGATTTCAGGGCGGTCAACGATATAGCCAAGACGATAAAGAACGCATCGATAGCCGGGCTTGCACGCTGCGTAAAGGCTGACATCGATAGTTGCGCTGAGGCGCTGGCCCCTGCCAAAAAAAGAGGCAGAATCCATGTGTTTCTGGCTACATCAGCTATACATCGCAAATACAAACTGAGAAAGGCTCGCAGCGAAATACTGAAGCAGGCAGCGGAGTCAGTGAAGTATGCGCGCAAGTTCACGGATGATGTGGAGTTCAGTCCTGAAGATGCATCGAGAACGGAATCAGACTTCCTGGCCCAGATTGTAGAAGCTGTTATTGATGCTGGCGCGACAACTGTAAACATCCCAGATACCGTTGGTTATTCCATACCTTCGGAATTCGGAGCTGTTATCGCACGACTGTATGATGATGTTCCAAATATAGAGCAGGCAATCATCAACGTTCATTGTCATAATGACCTGGGGTTGGCTGTAGCAAATTCCCTGGCGGCTATTCAGAACGGCGCCAGAGGTATTGAATGCACAATCAATGGGCTGGGTGAACGGGCGGGTAATGCCGCACTGGAAGAGATTGTCATGGCTATACGGACCAGGGCGGATGTTTTTTCTAACGTTGACACTGATATCAATTCCGAACGGCTGTATAAGATCAGTAGACTGGTAAGCAGACTGACAGGGATGACTGTTCAGAGGAACAAGGCTATTGTAGGCGCGAACGCGTTCGCGCATGAGTCTGGGGTTCATCAGGACGGCATGCTGAAGCAGCGTGCTACATACGAGATCATGCGGGCGGAAGATATCGGCAAGGAAGGTACAGAGCTGGTTCTGGGTAAGCACTCAGGCAGACATGCGTTCAAACATCGTGTTGAAAAGCTGGGCATAGCATTGAACAAGAACGAGCTGGAGCGCACATACAAGCGGTTTATTAAGCTGGCTGACAAGAAGAAGATGATATATGACGACGACCTGATAATGATCGCTCGCGAGGAGATGGTAGAATCTTCAAGGGCGTACGCGCTGGAATATTTCAGTGTCAGCACAGGGACAGAGACTGTACCTACAGCTACGGTCCGCCTTTCAAAGGGCTCGGATATCATTCAGGATGCGGCTTGCGGAGATGGTCCGATAGATGCGACATTGAAGACTATTGACCGCATAACAGGCGTACAGGGCAAGCTGTTGGATTTTCAGGTACAAGCTATATCCATGGGTAAAGATGCTATGGGTGAGGTTAATGTACGTGTGAGCATTGGAGATGACGTTATGAGTTCCAAGGCGGCTAGCACTGATGTAGTCGAAGCTGCTGCTAAAGCGTATCTCTCATGCGTCAACCGCTACCTGTTTGACCAGGATGCCAAGAAGCCTGTTGCGGCTGAGAAGAAAAAAGTCGTGAAAAGAAAAAAAGCGGTTAAGAAAAAGAAGTAAGGAAACGTGAGCAAGAAATATCGAATGTCGAATACTGAATATCGAATATCGAAGCGGGCGAGATTATGAGTGGCGAGGAAAAGGCTGAGCAATATGCGGTGCTGGGGCATCCTATTGGGCATTCTCTATCGCCAATCATGCATATGGCATCATTCAAGTCACTTGGCCTGGATGCTGTATATGTAGCGCGTGATGTTGCCCCCGAGAAGCTTATGGAGTCTCTTCCTCTGATGCGTGACGAGGGGTTTAAAGGGGTGAATCTTACGGTTCCGCTGAAAGAGGTCGCATTCAAAGGGCTCGACTCTGAAAATCTTGATGCTCATGCAGCGATGATGGGCGCAGTCAACACGGTTCAGTTTCTTGATGACGGGTCGATGAAGGGCTACAACACGGATGGCGAAGGGTTCCTTAAGGCTATAGAGGAAGCGTTCGGCTGTTCACCTGAAGGCAAATCTGTCTTTATCCTTGGCGGAGGTGGTGCGGGTCGTGCTGTTGCGTTGATGTGTGCATTGAAGAATGCCTCTTCAATAGTAATAGCTGATGTTGATCCTGACCGAACGAAGGTGCTCTGCGAAGAAATATCACATATTTCACAGAATATTGATGTAAAGGGAATTACTGTTGACCCTACGACTCTGGAAGAGGCTTCTCTTGCGGCAGACCTTATCATTCAGGCAACGCCTGTGGGTATGAAAACTGATGATGAACCTCTACTTGGCGCGGGGGCATTTCGTGACGGACAAATGCTTTTTGACCTTATTTACATGTACCCGCAAACCGCTATAATGAAAAACGCGGCAGAAGCCGGGGCTCAAACAGCCAACGGGCTGGGGATGCTCATGCATCAGGGGGCACATGCATTCAAGATATGGACAGGACAAGACGCTGATACGGAAGCAATGAGAAAAGCTCTGGAAGGAGAAGTGTATCCAAATGCCTAACGAACTAGCAGCATTACCTCAATTCCCATGGTACCTATATCTTACCCTCTTATCGGTAACGCTTGGTGCATGCTTCGGCAGTTTTCTGAATGTATGTATTTATCGCATACCCAAAGAAATACCCACCGGCAAGCCTTCAAGGTCATTTTGCCCACATTGCGACAAAACGATTCCCTGGTTCTACAACATCCCCCTACTCAGCTACATAATACTGGGCGGAAAATGCAAATTCTGTGAGAAAAAGATATCCCTCCGTTATTTTCTTGTAGAATGTCTTACAACAATTCTTTTTCTGCTGGTGTGGCTCAAATTTGATCCAAGTGGTACAGCCCGCGTATTGGGACTTGATCCGGTAGGCAATATATATGTTATCCCGGTATATATGCTCATGACATTCGGGCTTATACTTGGGACATTTGTCGATATCGAGCATCTGATTCTGCCTGACCGTGTAACGCTTGGCGGAATTGCTGCCGGGCTGATATGCAGTGCGCTGGTTCCTGCATTGCATGGTGCCGACACTATTCTTGAGAGTCTCAAATCTGCTGCCATTGGTGGTGCCTTGGGTTGGTTCTCGCTCTGGGGTGTGGCGATATTCGGAAAGATGATCTTCAAGAAAGACGCCATGGGCTTTGGTGACGTAAAGCTATTGGGCGCTATCGGAACGTTTCTAGGTTGGGAAGCGGTATTATTCAACATCTTCGTATCCTCCCTACTGGGTGCTATTGTCGGGATTTCTTTTGTGAAGGCTGGCAAGAAAGAGATGGGGAGCCAGATTCCATTCGGGCCTTTTATTGCTCTAGCGGCAATTCTGTGGATCTTATGGGGCCCCACCTGGTGGCAGGCGTATATGGATTTGATGCCAGCACCGATCGATAGCTCCGTTATCGAAATGATGAATTATAAATGATAACCATCAGCGCTTCTTTTTGAAACGCCACTCTTTTCCATTCTTCTCTAGATAGGCTTCAAATTCCTCGGCGGTCTCAAAATTAACGAGATGCGGGTCTTCCTCGTCGTGGTAATAGTCGCACTCTTCGCCGCGTCCGTGTTCTTTGCAGACATTGGGGCGATCATCATATTTTTCGCATCGGTTGTCAGAACCTAACGCATCGCAATTTGCCTTAAACTCGAGGCACCAATCGCCTTCGTGGTCGACAAACACATGCACGTCCCTGTGTCGCAGATACCAGCGTATCTGGTCGTAATCCCTCCTGCATGTCGGCTTATCGATTTCAAGCGCGACATACCGACAGCACTTGGCATCACAACGACTACAATCAAGATGTTCAAAATGCTTTTTCATGAGTAAATGGTCGGGGCAGAGAGATTTGAACTCTCGACCTTTTGACCCCCAGTCAAACGCGCTGCCAAACTGCGCTATGCCCCGATAAGTCTGTAAACATTGACTAAACTTTGCTTCGCCCTTTATAATCAGCCCTTTCGGAGTTGCATGCGGCAATTCTGATAGGCCGTAGTAGGCCGTCAGGTGCCGCTTGACAAACTCCCGAATGGGCATCATAATGGGCATCAGTTAAATTGATCACTAATGTGATTCTGGTTGTAGCCAGATGTCACCAACAGCAAGGGGGATGTCGATGAACACAGAAACCCAAGAAAAACAAAGCTTAATTACCAAAGACCTACCTCCGCACATCGAGCGCAGAGGAGATGTGTTATACTTCAGAAAGCGTTGGAAAGGCAAGCGAATTTATCGCTCTCTGGACACCAACAACGCAAAACGCGCTGAAGCTAAAGCTAAAGAATGGATCAAGCTTCTCCAAGCCGGCAAGTTCTTCGAGACCGATGATATAAAAGTCAGAAAGGGCTACCCCACAATTGGAACGATTTTGGATGAGTACGAACGCGCTGCAACAATACGAGCGTTATCAGATGGATCCCCCAGCGAGAAAACCGTGCGTCATTATGAGTATCAGATTCACTACTTGCTGAAGAAAGCAACCAACTGCCAGGGTAAGGTTGAGAATCTTTGCTCAAGTATTCTGACCCGAAAACTTGTGAAGGATTATATCGCAGCGGAAGAAAAGGGATTGTCCGCGATTGAACGGTTAGCGAAAAAAGTTACCGCAGCGTCCGGACAAAAAAGGAATGAGCTTTTTGAATCGCTTGTTTCCCTGAAAAACAAGGTGACGGCTGACGCGTTACTGGATGATTGCGAAGGTGCGATGCGCGTTTTGCGGCAAAGAAAATCACGATCGATACATTCTATTCTTAAAAACGCACGAGCTATCTTCTCTCCCTGGGCGATGGATGCTTATCGCGATGAATTCAAATTGCCCAATATTCACGATTTTATGACGGCGGCCTCCATCAAACGTGCTCCATACAAATATCACAGCCCGCCTCAGGAGCTGATTGATAAAACTATCGAAGAAGGCCGCAAGCTACGCACGAGCAATCCAGAACTGTATGTTGTCTTTTGCCTGTGCTACGACATTGCAATGAGGGCCGGTGAAGCAACGTGGGCATCTGCTCATTGGCTTCAGGAGCGAACGGTTAAGCATAGTAACGGCAAATCAGAAACTGTGTGCTGCATGGAAATCACTGACAGGCCCAGTGAATGGGCTGGCCCCAAGCATGGTTCTACTCGCGTGGTCCCCTTGCATCGGTCGATATACGATGAATTGAAAGAGATAATTCCGGCAGAAGGATATTTATTGCCGGGATCCACTGCGCATGCACGCCATAAAATCATAGACAAGACGTTTGCTGCATGGATGCGAAAGATCGGATGGAATGCATTTGTCTACCCCAAGGCCGCGCATGAACTGCGCAAGCTCATGGGGTCACGCTGGATCACCGAATATCCAAATCCGGGCGTAGCGCAAAAGCGACTTGGCCATAAAGACTTAAAGACTACAATAGATTTCTATGGCGATTTTATGGACAAAGAAGCGGCGCTTGATCCTCTTATGGGAGCAGAATAGTTAAGTACTAATTGTCCAGACTTATGAAGGGTGAATGCTGTCGGCTCGGTGCTGTACATATTCTTTATCCCCTAATCTGACGGGCCTTGGTCATGAGGGGAAAGTCACGCAAGCAAGGCTATCCAGCGTATACTAGCTTTCTCCGAGATTGCCATGGTTCCTTTGCCCTAACAGCTGGGATGCGGCATCAAGTTGATCCGCAGCCAGGGCAAGATATCGCTTAGGATTCTGCGTTGGCAGAAGCCGAACGGCATGACCAACTGCGGCAGAGGCCACAAATACGAGCTCAGGAATAAGCATACACACGCCGCAATAATGTTCCTGGGCAATGATCCCCTTTATCGAGGCATGAATATGCTGACTAAACATGTAATAATCAATCTTGTACTGATCTCCCATGCCAGCTGCTTCTGCAGTCTCAAACACATTCCATTTCTTCTTGCTAGTCACGCCATAATCCCGGCGAAGTCTTTTACTCAGGCTTTGAGCCATCTCGATTCCATCAAGCATAATAGGGTTTGTTTTGTCATCCATAATCTTCAACCACTTACGCATCTTGACGACGTCACAATCAGCTTCGGAAATAAGCTTTTCAATAGCGAAGCCCTCAAGCTTCACTGCGGCAACCAGTTTGAAAAGACTCTCAAGCATGGTTCGCATAAGAATGGGAAGCGAACTCGTCCGGGAATCATCGAGAAGCAGCAAGGCGTCTTGCGCCAAGTCCCAGATGTTTCGGGCATGTCTATATATAAATGCAAAGCGCTCATCTTCAACCGCCGAGCTGGTCTCGAAAAGAAATTCCTCCAGAAGATCCACGCTTTGATGTGCTAGACTCATGCCTTTCATAATTATTTTTCCATTCCTGCTGTACATTCTTCTGTTTTCTATATATCGGAGAAATACAATTTGTCAGTTTTCTCTTGGTCTGTTTGCTCGACACTCCCTAGCCCCCGTTCACATCAACAGCTTTAATGTCGATCAGGTGTCGGAGTAGCGTGCGTTCAGACTCTTGTTGGTTTCCCGAAGAAACGTTGACTGTGAAACATGCCGATTTGTATACACTCATGCGCTCATCTGAGAGTTGATTAGTGACGTAGTGGTCGAATGTTCCAAACTCATTTTTATCAGCGCGATTATACAATTGTTCGGGATCTGCCATTAAGGCTACTGCGTGGTAATGAGAGAGCCAGGAAAGAGCGGTGCTAGCATCTAGAAATGCCCCAGCTCCAACAGCAATTAAGCCGAGATCCAACTCGGCTGTTTGTCTGATCTGATCGACATGCTTGCGACAGAGAAGACTGAACTGTGTGTCACCGAGGGCGCGACACAGCGTCATGATATCAGAACCTTCGGCATCTGCCATAACTTCATCAAGATCGAAATGCTTGGCACCTGAGATTTGCCCCGCAATAGCTTTAGCGAGTGTGGTTTTCCCTGAACGATGCGGTCCGATGAGCAATACAATCATGAGATGCTGTTCCTTTGCTTACTAAAGCTCCTGAATTGCAGGCGGAAGGTTGTAGTACCAGTTGTGCCGGAATACCTTTTCTCTCATTTCGTCCATATCTTCTGGCTTTACTGATGTCAGTCCGACACCCGGCTTGCCGCGTCCAGTCTTCACAACAAGACTTGTGAGCGCAGGAAGTTTGTGTAATGAGCAATAGTCCATAACGTGCCCCAAAGGTCTAGCAAGGGTTCCTGCGCCCATGCCTATTAGTTCAGCAAGCCTTTTGTATGTTATTGTCTGCCTGTTCTGTGCACACCCGCAAAGAACTACCCATATTTGCAATCCGCGCTCTGTACTTTTCATGTCATTCCCCTTGACTTAGTTGTCGTTACCGCTCTTCGGCGTGTAGACTGTATTAGAGGTGATTACAGTTTCTATCGCAAATTGATCCAATACGAACGACTTTTCCTCCGTGCCGATCACTTTCCGTCTTAATAAAAGTGGCGGTTCCCACGAACTATGGGCGTAATACCATTCTTCGTGTAAACTCATGATTCCTTGATCTGGGTCATTAAGGATGCAGTGAACTAGCGCACACATTGAATCGCAGAAGTCATTGCGATCGGCTTTAATCATGAACGGGATGAACTTATACTCCACTACGATGGAATTAGTGTGAACCCTAGCGCGTAATTTAACCTCCATCAAAAAGTCCTGACGGGCCTGTTCTTTCCTGGGAAGAACGAATGGCTCGAACAAGTATTGCGTAACATCACGCTGAGTTTTGTCGCCGCAACCCACTAGCGCAAACACCAACAGATGTATGGTCAGTACGATGAGAGTCTTTCGTAAAATTATTTTCATTATCTGTCTACTGTATATAGAACCAAGCGTTGTAGCCGTTACAATGCCTGTCGAAATTTATAATGAGCAATCGATGTTGATAGCCGCTCAATTTCCTTGGCAATATTCTTCATTCGATGCATCCTCTAATAAGCCATGCAATCAGCAAAGCTGTTGCGATTTTCATACCCCATTTCAGTGTCTTTATTCCATGTGCAACCCACCACGATGGATGCTGAGCCTGGTAGGCGTTGGCAACCAAGGATATCTTGGCAAGCAACTTCTGATGAAGTTCGATTTTGAAATCGTCAAAACTAGGCTTTCCGTCAGAAGGCATTTTCTTGAGATTGGCATCGATATCACGTGAACCGTTAGCACACTGATCTAAAAAGAAACCCTGGAGATCATTATCTAGTTGTCGGTCGTGCCGAAAACTAGACTCACTCACAACCTTGTCAATACACGCTGCTACAATCTCTGCGCGCCGTTTGTATTCTTCATATACAGCAAGAATCTGAGCATTGATAGCAACTTGTCCCCTAAGACCACGCTGCACACTTTTCTCTGCGCACGACATCTTTGCGCGGCGCAGTACTTCATCAGAATCATTGAGTGCGGCCTGCACAGATTGCCGCAGTAAGTTGACTGTTTGCTTTGGAATCATCTTTCTACACCCAGCAATTTGCGAAATTCCGTTTCGATATTGTTTCCAAGGCTTTTTGCTTCATTATCGAATTCGCTTCGTGCTTGCTCCCACATTTCCCGTCGCTCCTTTGCCAGGCCGGGAACAACTTGACATTCGATGTCCTTTGGATCGACAGGGTACGTGGTGATGTCTATATGCATCTCTCGAAGTTTTACAGCAAACGTTTCGATTTGCGTACACAACTGCCGAGGCAAGTAGATTCGATTATTTAAGTAGAATTGATTAAAGTTGTTTATCGATTTCACAAAGGTGTCGATCTTATCATCAAGTGATGGCTCGCCGACTTCCTGGAAAGGTTTGAGAGTCGAATTCATAACGCGTTGCGCGTCCACTAGCTTCGCGTGCAGATCACGGATGATTGTGGCCCTTTCTGCGTGGAGACTTGAAAACTTAATCAGGTACTCTTGTGATGCTCTGCCTAACTCATTCTTTACGATTTCGAGTTGCTGAGTATACTTCAGCTTGTCTTCGGCAAGTATCCTATTGGCCCAGACTTTGCCCAGCCAATTCGAGAGTCTCCATATAATTATAGAACCTCCGCCCAAGCCAATAATCACGCTGGAGCATATTGTAACCACGTCATCTACTGTCATGTCTGATTTCCTTGATATAAAGTTGTAGTGAATATCATTTTAATGATTTTCAACAGCTCGTCAAGTGTAAGACTAATTGTTTGGTAGATTATTTCTGCATCAAGAAGAGGAACTGCTTAACGCGTGTCCTGTATGCGTACTTGTTTGCAACTTTCTACGTTCTTAGGAGCAGGAGTCCGGATACTCATCATAGTGAGCATGTGATCTTTCGGGTTGTTTGAAGTAGCCAAATTCGTCCCTGCAAATCCGTGCCTGCTCAAGAATCTCATTCGGCCAGTGATCTTCATCTCGGTGTAGCATGACAAGATCTGTCGTGTAGCCGTCTCTGGGAACATCCCCAGGCTTGTTGATGTCTATCCCAATGATGGTCGCACACTCCTCAAAACCACATAGCGAGGCAAGGCATCGCCCTAATAGCTCCTGCTTCCTCTCTTCAGGTGTACTGTCACTATCATATACAAAGAAGACGTAGCCGACTCCGCTAAATGATTGTGCGCGTCTGGCCCGAAGCTGCCCTTGTTTGGCTAGCTCAAGGAAATCCCGGAACGAGCCCCCTAAAATTCTGCGTGAAAACCGATTCTCGCGGGCCATGACTCGCAGCGCTACTTCCGTTTCAGAGAGACCTGGGCCTCGCCAATTGGCGCCCTCGAACCCTTCTTTACAATAGAACTCAATGAGACGATCCCAAACGTAACTGTCTTGATCATCCTTTAGCTTTGCTAGAAACTCGGGCTTGCTACTCACGCCATCCCAAAGATCGCCCTCGACAAAGAGCATGTCAGGATTTAAGGGGAATTCACGCCCTTGATGCATATACAATGCAAGCAGGTTCTCCTCTCCGCCGTTAATGACCAATCCTGATCGAGACAAGAGTGCTTCCTTCGCTGCAAGATATTCGACAAAATCGGAAATTGTATCAAGGTGTCTGACAAGAAGGTAAAACGATTGTTCATCAAAAACATGATAGTGATGATCGTCGGGCACTGAGGATGGAACCATAGGGACTTCGCCTTTCCCTCCGAAAGCCACAGCGATGCGGTGGTATACTCGGCGATCCATCGGTGGAAGAGGAAGCCCGAGAGTACCGTCTTTTTGGGTAACTTGCTCTATGGTGTCCAGCCCTCTTACAGCACCCCATACCTGACGAATTGACGCGTCAATAGCTTTTCTGGTCCATCGCTTCCAATCGACTGACGCATTGCCGGAATTTGAGAGCTGTACTTTTTTGACGCTAACAACCAAAACATGAGGATCGCATACGATTAGAATGTCACATAGTTCCGTGCCAGGCTTTCGACCCCTTGGGTTTACATAACTCCACAGTGACAGGAAAGACTTCCTGCAAACATCATAGACCCACTGCTCTGAATTGTTGACGGCTTCTGTCATGTTATCAACTGCTTATTTTATTAGAATGCTCCAAAGATATTTATTTTGCTAGATTCTTTTGTATGCATTTGCAAGGGCTCGAACAATGTCAAGACGCATGGTCATAGCTTGTTGTTGAAATGCTCTTACATCTTCCAGCACTGGACCTTCTTCCCTCTCAAGCGTGTCCTCAAGATCAAGAATTAAAGATATGTGAGTTCGATATTTCTCAACCATTGCTGAAGTGGACTCATGCCCGAGCAGGCAGAGGCGGGCTTCAATTGTATGCAGATCATATAATGCTTGCTCAAAGGAGTCACTTGTTCGATCCTGTTCTGACTCCATAATATGCCTGACAGCATCCGGATTGCTATCTTGTTCGGTTATTTCTGCAGCAGAAAGCACTGATGATTTGTCGATAACTATCGCGTGGATATGCTCCAGGTCTGTAGCGATTTCTTCAAGTGAGTCTTGACGCCGCTCGACAACTCGTTCATGAAGCTTTCGCTTTGACGCTAGCCATGTACCAAGTAAAGCAAAAACACCACCGATTAATGCGCCAAGGCCAATCTTGACGGCATCATGCACAACAGGAATAAATTCTGTCTTCATAATTCAAATCTAACGTCACACCTGCACATTCTCTGCGAACCTCCGTGTCCGTGCGGGGACATACACTAGGAGTTGTTCAACAATAGCGGGATTCATTCCTATTTATTTGAATCGCCGCTCGTGCCGCCACTTGGCGTGGAGGGGCGAATCACTGCCTGCGGTGACTCTGTTGCTCCATGCGTGGTTATGTTGCCGCTTGGGCGAACCGTCGTTGTCGCAGGCCGAGACACGGCTCGTGGGATTTCAGTACTACCTTTGCTCGTGTTCTGTTTGTTCTTTGGCATGTTCGTCTCCTTGTTGAGTTATAGATTTGATTTGCTGGAAGTTTCTGGCTTGGATGTTCACTATGTAAAGGACAAAAAACAGAACTCCTGCACAGAAGGTGATGAATGCTCCGCTGTTGCAGTAGGAAGTTGCGCGGTTCTGCCAGAATGTAGGCTCAGGACTTGTGTCTGGTTTTTCTGTCTTAAGGTCCGCGGTGTAGCGTCGATCTAGATCAGAGATTTTCCTGTCCATGTTCGCTCGTGCGAAATGGTAGCTGGCAAGATTGAACAAAATAACGAGAAAAAATGAGATCCACGCCAAGACAATCAGAACGAAAGTCAGATGGCTGAACGGCGCGCCAATCTTTTCCAGAAAAGTAATGGAAAGTGCCAAGCTGCCAGTGGAGAGAGACAGGATTGCTTTATCGAATGAACTGAAAGAATCCATTCGGATGCCGAGAAGTTCATCTCGGCGCTTCAGATATTCGTCATGATCCATAGTTTTGTGTCCCGCCTTCTGAATGAGTTGCGGTGCCCTTCAATAGGACAACATCGTCTAATATGCTGAATTTCATCACTTGTCACTCTCAAGTGTCTTATTGGGTTGGCTACTGCTTGTGTCGGAGGCATCTGTACTGGAGAAACCTTTGAACACCCAAATTGTGATTCGAAAAACAACGAAGGCGATGACGCAGGCGGCTATCGTGCCGGGGAGGTATTCATCGGGCTCGTCCCAGGATGAATATCTATCCGAATTTATTATGATCGAAGTAACTAGACCAGCGACGAGAGCGAATAGCCAAGAAGCACGTTTTAGCCCTAAGAGCACTTGGTCTGTGTTCATATGTTTAGCTCCTCTTCTTCTCCGACAGGCACAATTAAATACCTCCATGCGTTGACTCTTGTCTTTTCGTCCGCAGGGGTTGACGAAGGTAGGTTGCCGGCTTCACGCATGGCGTAGCCTTCTGCTTGAAATCGTCGCT
Source organism: Lentisphaerota bacterium (assembly GCA_030590485.1). Lineage (GTDB taxonomy): Bacteria > Verrucomicrobiota > Kiritimatiellia > UBA8416 > JAUUYL01 > JAUUYL01. The sequence goes on from JAUUYL010000026.1 coordinate 15,027, forward strand.
CGCCACTCTTGATTGCATCCTTAAGTTTTTCCTCGTCCTCCACATACATTCCATCGCATACTTCGATTCTGACGTTATCTGGGCCGATGAAAGCATCAGCAACAATATTCTCGGTTGCATTCCAATTTGCTTCAGCAAGCACAATGCGAAAGTGAGTCGGTGCATTTGATGCATCATTCATTTTGCTTATTCCTTTCTGTTCAGGTTGCTTTTATAACTGTATTGAATGTCCATGACATATTATAATGAGAGTAGCGAGCCTTGGGCTGTTTCTATTCCGTTTTCACTATCTCCCAAGCATCATTGAGAATATTTTTTGAGAGCGATTCGACATTATTAATCTCTCGCGCAAGCGTCACTGTCTCTGCGCTCCATGCTTTATCGCTGGAGAATAACGCCTTGCCTGCCGAATACACCATGGCCTTTACCCTCTCAAGAAATTGATTATGAGAACCTTTGTTTGGGTCGAGCATTAGCGATATTGTTGAGGCAAGAAAGCGTAGTCTTTCGTCCCGTGGTAAGCGATGGTCAGAAGGCGAACCGGGGTTGTCAATTGGTTTCGGAGGTGTGGTAGCGATGTACGCGCATATTGATAGAGCCTCCGCGAGAGAGTCGCGTAGGCTGTTAATCCATTGCATTCGGCTCGTAGATACAACGTTGGCTTTAATCTGTCTGTTGGTCGTATAGATCGCGACGATAGGCCCAAGAATGCCAACAACGAGAGCTGTCAGCGAAGCAATGATGGCAATGATGATTGCGGGTGACGACAGATTGGCCACACGCGGCCCAAGCATCGCACTAAGAAGGGTCGCAAGCACGAAGATCATCAATAGGATCAGCAAAACAAGGACAAGCCTAGTGAGGCAATGAGTATATGATTCTTTTTCCATCATCCTAAGATCATCCTGCATTATATGGACTATTGCTGGCAAGCTTAGAAGCAATTATTAATTGTTGCGGGTTAATGCCGCATCTGTCATGGCAAGTGGCTGCAGGGATTTGTGTTCCTGGCAAAGCTGGACGGTGTTGATTGCGCCGCAAGATTCGCAGGTGATGTTTATCTTGGACAAAGCTTGAAAGCCGCATGACAATAACAGCTGCTCGGCTTGCTTCTTCCGGGCAACCGCCCTGTTGATTGGGGCAAGTAGATCAGCGATAGTGTCAAATGGCTTGATGATAAAGTCGTCAGCACCTAGTCGTACTGCGGCTATGGCTGTTTCAAGATCGGCAAAGCCTGTAATGAGTATGACTGGAAACGCAGGTGCTTCTTTTCTGATGTATGACAGCAAGTCTATCCCCGACAATTCTCCAAGCCGAATATCGGAAACAATAACATCGAAAAGGTTTACACTCCATATTGCGATTGCCTCATCTACGCTGGAAACCAGTGTGGTTTTAATCCCTTTGCCTTCCAGTGAATGGCAAAGTGCAAATCCAGATTCCTCATCATCTTCTACGACCAGGATGCGTGTGCCATCAAAAGAAAATGCGTGCTGCGTATTCTGATGCGCATATGATTTCCCTTTTTTCATGATAAGCCATTAATTGATCCCTTTATCTTCAACAATGGTGATTGACGAATTATTCATAGCAACATTTTGAGCATTTACAACAACAGAATTATTGGTGCGATGATTGTTTGCTCTTTGTTTAAGCAGTGAGCGCAGAACGTGCCCTAGAACCGTCGTTGGTGCATTAGCCTGAAGAAGTTTTCGAGTTACAAGCTTTGTCTCGGCTTCAGTTAATGTAAATTCCTCATGTTCCCCTGTCGTGCGTGAGGTCACACTACCCTCATATATCAACATCTCGCTAAAATACCTCTCTTCTTAACTGCTCTCTATGTCTTGGTGATTTGACTTCCAGTGGTTGCTATGTCGCCTGCATTTAGAACGGTATTCCCATTCCCGGTCACACTATTGCCTTTGCCTGAACTTTTTAGCTGTAGAAGTTCGTCTTTTGCCTTGAGAAGCGCTTGATGCTCTTTCCGGCTGATTATGGTTATCGGGAAGCTGAGGTCAAGACCATCAGTTTCCATTCTTTCAACAAACAGCTCTGCCAGTAAGTGAAGCAACTTCACCGGCACGCGTTGAACCTCCCGCGCGCTCTTCTCGTACTTTTTGCCAAGTTCTGACGTCAAGCGGACTGTATATCTGTATTTGTCTGTCTTAGTAGCCATATTGCGCCTCCTGTCTAGTTGTGCGCCAATGTACGTCATACGACGCACAATGTCAAATATATTTTTGATTACTATTGACAAGGTGCGTCATATGACGCACCTTGTGCCAAATGACGACGCGACGGAAACATTTCAGGATGCCCCAAGGCTTGGCTAACGACCTTGAAGAGGTTGCCGCTGAAATGAGTGTACCAGAGGCCGCATTGGTGTTTCAGGCTCTCAAAAAGTACTTGCCTCTAATGCGAGAGGTTTTTAGAGGGATCGAGAACGAGGGATCGAATGAAAAGACGGGCAAAGCGAAGATCTAAAGAAACTGTGGTTGACCGACAATACAGTGTCAATGAAGTTGCCGACATCCTCGGCGTCGGGAAAACAACAGTAAAAGAGCTTGTGGCGGAAGGTCGGCAAACCCAAGGCAGAGACGGCCTTTTTCCCACGTACATCATAAGCAGTCGCGTTATGCGGATTCCCGCCTCGGCCATAAACGCATTTCTTGAGAGGTGCATTTTATGAACAAACGAGAGATAAGGCTGATTCTGGACGACGACAAACAAGTGTGCGGCATAATCACACAGCTGCCAGTCCCCTCTCTCAATCTCATTTCTCAAATAACGCTTCACACTGGCTTGCGGCCCTCGTCGGAGTTAAGCGCCAGATGGCGGCGCGGCGTTTTTTGCAATCAGAACTTTTCAGAAAGATTTAAGGATAACGCGAGTGCTCCAGAGTGCGGCGCGTTTTTTTTCGCTTATGACGACAAGCAATAATAACAGATCTCTAATAAAGCCAGATACAGAGCAGCTGGACTTGATATCGAGCGACCAGATGCCTGATGACATCTTTCGTGAAGATGAAGCTGGAGACAAGTACGGCGTTCGTGAGTTTACGGCGGCGCGTTTTTTTTCAAATGAGCCTGAGAAATATCGGACAATTATTTCTCTTGTTGCCGAAGGGCTTGGAGTGATCAGGATTGGAAAGCTCCTGAAAGTATCTCCTAACACCGTTATGGCCGTTCGTGACCGTGAGGGTGAAATTGTAGATATAGAGAAAGAAAGGATATCCAGGGCCGCAAGGTCGGCAGCCAGAATGTGTATCGAAGGTATCATCGAAGACCTGAGTGATCCTGAGCGCAGAAAGAAGATAAGCGCCCGAGACAAGTCAATCATCCATGGCGTGCTGATTGAGAAGTCTGAGCTACTCTCCGGCGGCGCAACCAGCCGTGTTGAGATTAAGAATGCCGACCCCAGTCACGACGACTTCAATGCCTATATCGACTCTCTTCCGCTCGCAGATATCCAGGAGATGGATCAGCCGGGCGAGAAATCTGAACAAAAGATCGAAACTCGCTTCGACCGGCTGCTGTCATCCGGAATCGACCATGACTTTGACTTCGAGTCAATCAATAAACGCCCTGTTACCAGTGCTAATGAGGAGGATTCTGCATAGTGATGCCCGTTTCGATGCCCAATCGACCTCAAAAGACGATGCTTGCCAGCTATAAACGGTCTGAAATTGACAGATGCAATGTTGGCGCGGACTTAGCCTCTTTCTTCCTGCCCACACCCAATATTGTCAGGGGCGGGGGGGATAGGCTTCGTGAGCGGGCCGCCAGAGGATATATCGGTCTACGCGCAGAAAAAATATTACAAAAGGGGGTCTTATGAATGACGATAAGTTTCGATATCAGGAAAAGCATCTTACAAAGATCATCGGAGTCAATCGCCGTGAGCTGACCAAGATTCGCAAGAGCCTTGTACAAGGTGGACACTGGATTCTTAACAGTGGCGCAGTATCATATTCTCAGTCAGGTGTGAAACGCCTGCTTAGTGCGCTTGAGCTTCCATACGAAAAACTGCCGCCATTTCTTATTCCCCCGCAACCCGGTGAAGCGCGTGAGATGATTGTTACTCGCGTCTACCGCAACAGAAAACTTATCGGCGCCGAACTTGATGGGCAGCTTCAGAGAATCCGGGTGCAATCAAACAAGAACTTTCGCAGAGGCATGAAGATTCCAACACGACACATAAACGGAGACATATGGGAACTGGCAAGGCGGTGTCCGCGCTGGCCGGGCCGCTGGTAATTTAACCGCAGATAGAAGGAAGAAAGGAAAAGAAAAGATATGGAAATGGAAAAAATAACTGTTAAACCCAGAGCGCTGTTTGAAGCATACATTGTTGAACAGCAAAGAACTGTTGGGATGGAGCAAGGCCACACGGCTCAACCGGGGGATTATATGCTGGTTGGTCAGGATGGTTCTCTGCACCACTTCACAAAGACTGAGTTTGAAGAAATGTTTGAGCGTGTTCAGGATGATTCTGAACAGCCCGAACCGTCCGAGGTTACTGCTTCCGGTAGTGACGCTGGATCTAGCTCTGAGCCGCCACTGAACGAGTCTCACGGTGCTAACGCTCCAGATGACGGAAAGAAACCGCCTGAGACTTCTGAGGATGAGCAAGGTGGTGATGATGGGTCGCCCGAGAAGGAGCAACCCCCCGTAACGGCTGAGAACGCTTCCGGCGGCGAGAATGTAGCAACGGGAGCTGCCGCCTCTCCTGAGCGTCCTGAAGGCGTATCAGAGGCCAAAGAAACAACAGAGCAGTAACGAGTAAAACTATCCATCTATCTGCGGTGGAATTTGGAAGAGAATGTAATGGGCGATAAAAGCAAGAATGTGTTTGCCGTATGCCGAAGCCTGCAAAAGGACGAGGCCCTTTGGCTTCGACAACCTTTCACCTATGGACAGGCATGGGTTGATCTCATAGGCCACGCAAGGTACTCGGATGGGTACATGATCTATAAGAGTGAGGATATCTTTCGGCAGATCAACGTGTATCTACTGCGTGGCGAAATAGGCTGGTCAGAGCGAAGTCTTGCAAAGAGGTGGAAGTGGTCGAGAAACAAAGTACGGAGGTTCCTGAGTAGTCAGGAAAAGAAAGGAAGCATAGAAAGAATCGTGATCCATGAAGCGAACAATTCTGAGGCCGGAAGACGACAAAAATACATGCCACTAAATGAGCGGGAAACGATACCAGCAAAAGGTAGCCCTAAAAAGCGCGGAAACCATGTAATACGAATAACTAACTACGAAAGGTATCAGTTCAAAAAGGGTGATGACGATACCAGCAGCGATACCAGCAATGATACCAGTAGCGATACCAACAGCGATACAAGCGGCGATGCCAGCAGCGATACCCAAAAGAATAAGGGTAATAAGGGGAATAAGGTAAATAAGGGTAATAAGGGTAAACCTATACCCGCGTCTAAAGCCGCGAGTGAGGGTAAATATCTACTGTCGAAAAAGAAAAGGAAACTCACTGGAGTAAAACTCGAATGGTTTACCCTGTTTTGGGATGCCTTTGAACGCAAGATAGATCGGGCGAATGCAATTGATACTTGGTTGCTGACCCAAGATTTGTCCGAAAGTTTAGTCAGGGAAAAGATACTCCCCGCCGCCAAACGTGAAGCGAAGAAGCGCCCTGACCTTCCGGCAGGTCGTACGGCCATCTATCCTCAGGGCTGGCTTTCAGGTCGTCGGTGGGAGGACGAGGCCGAAAGTGCTGTTTCAAAAAAAACGCGCGCACCATTTGAAGCTGAAGAGTCGGCAGCGCAACGGTCTGTTCGGATTTTACGGGAGAAAGATAAAGAGAAGGAAAAATCGAAATGAAACAAACATGTGAGAATTGCGAGCAATGGGGTGAACCAGGAGTTGTCAGGCAAGGAGCTATGAGAAAATGCATATTCAAAAGCGAGAAGTCTAAATCCCCCGGCGGTGTGTTTATGCCAGGGAGCGCAAAAGCCTGTCTCTCTGGTTTCCAACCAAAGGCGCAGACTACTGAGAATGCGGCAAACGAAACTAAAGAGCCGATCTTAACGGACAAGGGGTAAGCAATGGGACAAAAGAAGCTATGTGAACGCGGATCGCTGTGTATTCATAGGCATGGGCCAGATTTAGGACTTCGAGCCTTTGCCAAAACAGAAACGATTAAGGGGTATGCTTATTCCCGTCTCTGCAAACGCTGCCTGGAAGCACGAAAGAAACATAATGCGAAGCTTTCAAGGCGAACACCAGACGACTGGGATTCGATTCTCGAAAGGAAAATAGCCGATGATCTGGTGCGACTACAGATTGCCAAAATGGTGTGGTGGGATTATTGCGGCTCCGGCAACTGGGATGCATTCGCCAGGAAATATTCGGAGTTCATCGAATATAACGTCGAACCGAAAGTTATCGTGGCCGCGTTAGAGGCCATTGGCTATTGGGAACCAAAACAAAGAATTTCAAAGAAGGCATAAAAGGGAGAAATCATTATGGATGCACGACAAGTCAAAGATATGTTGAACGAGCGAGCGGAGGAAGTATGCGGGTTACTTTTGCCCGCTGGTTTTCGTAAAGGACACCAGTGGTCAGTAGGCGATATAAAAAATACGCCGCCAAGTTCCAAAAAGAAAGGCGGTAGTCTGAATATTGAATTGTCCGGCGCTAAAGCTGGGGTTTGGTGTGACTTTGCTGATTCATCATACAAAGGCTCTAATCTTCTTGATTTATGGATGGCCGTTCGTGGTTGCGACTTCAAGCAGGCAATCACGGAAGCAAAGCAATTCCTTGGCATCAAGGATAATTGGAGGAGAACAACGGCAACACCAGCTTCCGACAGCAAACCTACATTGAGTCCGAAAAAACTTGAGAGTGAATATGTTGATTTGCGCAAAGGCTCTACTGTTCACCAATGGCTAACCGAGACAAGAAAGTTAAGCGAAGAAGTATTGGCTGCATATAAGATCGGTGAAAGCAAGTGCGGTAAGTATGTTGTCTTTCCGAGCTATAATGCTGACGGCAAGCTGGAGTTTCTGAAGTTCAGAAACCACCAGAATAAAGATGAAATGTTTACCCTGCCCAAAGGCGGCCCAAAGATGCTGTTTGGACTTCAGGCGGTTGATCCAAGGCAAGGATTACTGATTCTGACTGAGGGTGAGCTTGATGCAATGGCTATGTGGGATTATGGACACCCCGCAGTCAGCGTTCCATTCGGCGCAAAAGGCATTACGAAGTCCGGCGAAAATCCTAACAATCCTTGGATTGAGCATGACTACGACTGGATGGAACAGTTTGTTGATGTGCTTCTTTGCCTTGATAACGATAAGCCCGGACAGGATGCAACTGCGGCCATTGCCCCACGCTTGGGTTATGAGCGCTGCCGTCGTATTACGTTCCCGGATGGGCACAAGGACGCGAATAGCTGCCTTGTTTCAGGACTGCATGAGGATGGGATATGGGATGCTATTGAAAAATCAGAGAATTATGACCCGCCGCATTTGAGGCTTCCAAGCGATTTTAAAAAAGAAGTATGGGAGAAGTTCTATCCTGTTGACGGCGTAGAGCCGGGAGAAGATCCACCCTGGAATATGCCGTTCAAGTTCAGACCTGGACAAACTACCGTGTGGCATGGCTTTACCAAGCATGGAAAAACAGCATGCCTTTCTTTCATGCTCGGCTGGTTCGCTTACAAATACAAGATTCGCAGTTGCATCGCAAGTATGGAAATACCCGCCAAGAATACGCTTCAGAACTTAACGAGGCAGGTGACTGGAAAGAAAAAGCCTGAATCTGAGGAGGATTTCAACGAGGCGTTTCAGTGGCTGGATAATCATTTCTTTCTTTATGATGTTTTAGGCACCGCAAAGGCTGACGACATGCTTGCAGTCTGGAAGTATGCCGCGAAAAAATACGGCGTACAGCATTTCGTTGCTGATTCTCTTATGAAGTTGGACGTTGAGGAAGATGATGACAGCGCCGTCAAGAGAGTGATGAACAAAATCTGCGACTTTGCGAAAGAGTTCAGCGTTCACGTCCACTTTGTCTGCCACGACAAAAAGCCGGATGCCCGACACCCAATGGATAAGTTCTGGCCCGGTATGTATCAGGTTAGAGGAAGCGCACACATTGTTGACTTGCCTGACAATGTGATTGCCGTGTGGCGCAATAAGGGCAAAGAGCATCGCGTTGAAGAAGCTATAGCCGCTGAAAATGAAGAGATGCTCGAGGAACTGAAACTTGAGGAAGATGCGATGTTTCTTGTTCAGGCGCAACGTGCCGGTAACGGGGAAGAACCCATAAAAAGGCTTTGGTACGACGCAGAGGAAAGCTGGCAGTACCGTGACGAACCAGCGTTAACGGAACGGATGGTATTTGCACCATCAACTCAAGCAGAGAAAAAGGGATAAAGGAGCTTCTTATGGGTTTCAAGGCAACAGAGCATCCAATTCTCAAAACGCCCACAATGGAGCAGATACAGGCTTGTGCGCGTGATCGGGGTATTAATGCGGCTGATGCATACGTTTATCTGCATAAACGGCGTGAAGCTATTATCAGGCAGGAGATAGAGGACCCTCTCCGTTACGGCTGGGAATCCTCTATCTGGAAGGTGTGCGATGCGCTCTTAGGTTTCGACCAGAAGAAATACGGCTGGCTTGACCCGGAATACGGCGAGGCGATGAGAGCGCATCTTAAATTTGAACGGCCTGTAGAAGCTCTATTGATTGCTGGAGGCAATCGCGGCAGCAAGAGCGAATACGCAGGAAAACGGGCGCAGAAGATTCTCAACGCAAAAGATAATGCTTCTGCATGGACTTTTCATAGCTCTAATCAGAACAGCATAGAGCAGCAACAGCGCATACTCTGGCGATACATGCCGCTTGAACTAAGAAAAGGCAAAGCCATACGTTCACAGATTGCCTATATCAGCTACACACAAAAATACGGATTTTCCGATAATAAGTTTGTGCTTCCCAACAGCAGTGAAGCAACCATGCGAACATATGAGCAAGATCCCGACAAAGTAGAAGGTGGTGAGGTTGATTATGTCTGGCCGGATGAATTGGTGCCGCCGAATCTGATAGAAACGCTGATGTATCGTATTGCCACGCGTGACGGTGTGATGGTTGTTACCTTTACGCCGATCAAAGGTTACACACCTACAGTTAAAATCTTTCAGGATGGCGCGGAAACCGTACAGGAAAGCGTTGCATTCCTCTGCCCTAAAGATGGCGGTGATCCCGATGTTGAGCGTGCTCTCGCTATGGAAGACTGCAACAAGTGGATTACTGATGGCAAAAGCCAGCCTGACGTACCGGAAGGCCGAAAGTTTGAAATGACTCCGCGTGTAATGAAGTCATTTCGCGAGAATATGGCCGTAGTGTTTTTTCACAGTTCCGACAACCCCTACGGCAACCCTGCAAGTGTTTGGCGAAAAGTTAAAGGGCAACCTGTAGCCAAAGTTCGAGAACGCTGGTACGGCGTTGCGAACAAGCTAGCCGGCACGCGGTTTCCCAAGTTCAAGAGAGAGGTTCATGTACTGCCATATAAGGTCATTCCCAAGGAAGGCACTAACTACTTCTTTGGTGATCCTGCCAATGGCCGTAACTTTTTCAAGCTTTGGGTGCGTAGAACCTTTGACAAATATTACGTCTACCGTGAATGGCCGGGAAACTATGAAATTCCCGGCATCGGCGTTCCCGGCCCTTGGGCGTTACCTGACGGCAAAAAGCATGATGGCAAGCGCGGCCCGGCGCAAGACCCCTTCGGGTTTGGACTGAAAGCATATAAGAGTGAGATAGCACGTCTGGAACAATGGACGGACTACAACAACCCTCAAAAGAAAGACATTGCTGATTGGGACGAAGAGGACGGTGCAGAAGAAAAGATATATATGCGCTACCTGGACAGCCGTGCGGCCAGCGCCCCGAAAGTTGAGAAAGATCGGCCTGTAACGCTTCAGGAAGAATTTGAGGATATCGGCCTTACCTTCGAGCTTGCACCTGGGGATGAAATCAGAGAAGGCGTCACATTGATTAATGACCTTCTTGATTATGACCCGGAGCAGGACGTGTCATTTCTAAACAGTCCGCAGCTCTATATATGCGAAGACTGTATCAACCTGATTTTCTCCCTTCAGAACTGGACTGGCCTCGATGGCAACTCGGGAGCCTGTAAAGACCCTATTGATTTGTTGAGGTACATAGTGTTGAGCGGAATAGAACACATAACTGATGAGGATATGCAGACAAGTGGCGGCGGTCATTATTGATGGAGGCTAAAAATGGACATACCAAATAAATACCTACTGAGACGCGCGGAGGTAGTTAATGCAGGGATAAGTAAATACGAAGTAAGAAAACTGATTCATGCAAATATTCTAACGCCGATCCACCTGCCGTGTAAAAACTGCGAGAAGAAAAGCAGTTGTACAGATAAGAGTAAATGCAAAGAAAAGGGTCGGGCATTCTTCAGTCGGGAGCAGCTCATAAATATATTGAAAGACTAAGAGGAGGTTACAACGAAAATGGTAGCGAATATTGATGAATATGAAGTAGATGGTGATGGCGGCGACGCAAAAGTTAACGACGAAGACCTTAAGTGGTTGAAAAATGAAGTAGAAGACATAGCCAATAATGCCAATAGCGGTGTTTGGTCGGCTAGGGAATCTTGCGACAATACAAGGTTCTGCAAGTGGCCGGGGCAAAGTGATGATGGAAAGAAACACCGCGAGAACTTGGGCGGAGCAGAACCCTTTCCGTTCGAGGGTGCGAGTGATGCCCGTATCCGACTTGCCGATGGAACAATCAACACACTTGTATCCCTTCTGTTTGTGAGCGCAATGCGTAATGACTTGAAAGTTACGGGCATTGAAAGTCTTGATTCTGCCAGGGCGCAAAAGATTAAAACGCTTTTGAGGTGGGTAATTACAAACCAGCTTGGCAGTCAATATGTATGGGAAATCATAAAGCTGCTTCAGTATCTAATAGCGGATAGCCCTGCCGTGGCAATCATGGGCGTTTACTGGAATCGAGAGCCATCCCTACGGATGAAAGATATTACAGTTGAAGAGCTGATGCAGATTACGGCCGAGATGGTGATGGAGAATCCTGAGGAATGGGTTGCCGTGCCGGAATCAATGACAGTTGAAGAATTGCACGAAGCCGTTACCACGGCGGTCAAGGAACTAACAGATATAATCAATGACCCTGAACGCCAGGAAGATGGCGTTAGGATTCTACAGGAGTTTTACCCGCACCTGAAAGAGAAGAGAGCAAAGCGCGTCATTAAAGAACTCAGGGATACTGAAAAATCAAGCTTCCCTGTTCCCTACCTCAAGAAAGATCAACCTGCGATAACAGCGCACAAACTGTTTGAAGATATATTCATACCAAGTAATACCCCGGATGATATTCAGAGAGCCAGGGTGATATTTCACCGAGGCTGGTACTCCAAGGTAGAGATCAAATCAAAGATTGTTTCTGAAGGTTGGAAAGAATCTTTTGTAAACAAAGTCGTTGGTGATGGCGACACGCATAAAGGGCACGAAGGATTGTCCGGGTTCCCTGTATTGCTGAATAATGTAAGTGGTGAATACATAAGTGATGTCAGAGCGCAGGATGCAGAGCCAAACAAGGGAATGTATGAAGTTGTCACGGCATACTATCGGGCCGTTAATGATGACAGCATTCCTGGGATATACGTTGTGCCGTTCTCCTGCTTTGTTGATGAGGAAGCGAAAGAGCGTGCATTGCTGGACTACGAGCATGACAAATACCCCTTTGTTGCTTTTCGGCGGGAAGTGTTGAGCAGTAAGCTCCTGGAATCGCGTGGTGTCTCAGAGTTGTTGCTGACGCACCAGAGCGCTCTTAAAATGCTGCATGATTCAAGGGGCGACTTTACAAGCATCTCCACTGTGCCGCCGATTAAGGGGCCGCAGAAGCGTCCTAAAGGCAAACTGCTGATTCGACCAATGGGTTATATCCCTGAACGCCGGAAAGACGAGATTAAGGTCATGGATATGGGCCGCTACCCCGTCGGCAACGAGCGCATGCAGGAAGAGATACGGCGGCAGGTTGCAGAATACTTTGGGTTGCCGCACAAAGATGTATCGCCTGAAATCTCACACTTGCTTCAAGAGGTAGCCGTTCTCCTTTTTCTCTCATCATTAAAAGATGTATTTCTGATGTTGCTGCAATTATGTAAGCAGTACTGGCCGGATGAAGTTATTGCGCGAGTCGTAGGCGGTAAGGGTTTGGAATTCGACAGGAGCCGAGAAGAGATACAGGGCAACTACGATATAAAGCTGTCATTCGATGTTCAGGATATATCACTTGAAACCCTGAAGATTAAAGCAGACATGATTGCAAACATAATGGTGCCGCTGGATACTCAGAGCACAATTCAGCGAGACAAGCTTGTTGCCCGGCTATTTCATAGTCTTGATCCTAATATGGCTGAAGAGGCAATTGTTCCTGTGGAAACTGCCAGCCAGAGTGAGCTTCAAGCAGCCCGCATGGACTTTGTGATGATAAAGGCCGGGATTGAGCCTGAGATGGCTGAAGGCGGGCAAAACTTCGGACTGCGTTTTCAGGAGATTAATGAGATTCTTCAGAAGAACCCTACCGCGCATGAAGAAATGTCAGAGGTGAGTCGCGCTATTCTTGATGCATACATGCAGCATCTTCAATTTATGGTTCAGCAGCTTACGGAAAACAGTCAGATCGGCAAGGTCGGAGCGAAAAGCGTACTGGAAGGAGGAATGTAGAATGTGGTTAGAGAGATTATTTAAGAAACGAAGAAAGGTTGAGTTTGGAATATCCCAGGCAATGCCGGACAAAGAATTGATAGAGAAGTTTGCCTACCCAGGGCATCCTCTCCTGGATGGCATGATGTGTGTCTTGGATAAACACTTTGCTGAATTGGTAAATCAGTCAATGGATGCTGAGACGAAAGATAAAGAAAGCAAAGCTGTCGCGGGGATGGAAGCTTTGATGGCATATAAAGCCGATGTGGAGGACTACCTTTTAGAAGCTATGAGAAAGACCGAAGGAGGCGACAGTGAGAAAGAGTGACCCAGAGATTATTGACAAATCGCAAGAAGCGATATCCGAAGCTCGTGTAAAGGCAGAATTATACGTAGCGTGGGCGCGAGCTGAAAGAGAAGCGTTTGAAGCGCAATTGCTGTGTAACCGTATTAAGCGATTCTGGAGAGGCGTAGTAGTTCCTGCATTTAGGCGACTGTCTGGATTTAATATTGCTATTTTCCACAATTTGACTTGCGGCAAGGTTGAGATAGAATTATAATTGCGAAAAATTGAATATATTGAGAAGTCGTTTCTCTAAGAACTACCACATATTTGTCACGAAACGACAGGACCACGCTTGGCGTGTGTCTTGGATTGTTTCGTGACGGGCCGTGGTAGGCCATTAGGGAGGCATGAAGGGGCACGCGCTCTTTTTTTGAATATGCAAGGAGAAGATTGATTTATAGATAAGTAGGTGTATGATAAGAACAACTGAATAGAGTCAGTCGGTTCCATCAAAATTACGACAAAAGGATCAAAGATCGACTGAGATTGCATGCCTATAATGGGCGTGCGTCTCGGATTGTTCTTTGATGGGGTGTCGTAACCCTTGATGGAGGCATGAAGGGCGTGCGCCCTCTTCTGATTTCCGTTCAATCAACAAGGAGAATGGGTATGCTCTTAGTTTCAGAAGATCAACGATTAACCTCACGTCAGATCAATGTAAATTCACGACCAAGTATAGCTCTCATCAATAAGAGATTGAGCGAGTGCAGGCGCACTGCAGAACGCATCAAAGTATATCGCAGAGAGAATACGGAGTTTCGGGAACGAAGTGCGCAAGCAATAGCGATGGCTTGGAAAAATTATGAGGCTTATAGAGCTCTCCTGGATAAACAAAAAGAATATGTGGACAGATTTTCGCTTAACCGAATCACAAGATTTTCGGCGAAAGTAAAAAAAAGGTTTCCGACCAAAGTGATACAGGAGCAACACGGCCTCTCTTATTTGGAGGCAAGATAATGAACAACGTACAAAGCTCACAGTCGTTGGCATCTTCGCAACAGCAAAGAAAAATAGCATACAAGAGGGTATTGTTGACGTTATTCTGTCGCTGGAACAATGCATCGTTTGGCAGGCAGGCTGAAGGTGTGCCGATACCTATTTTTAGTCAGAAGTTGATTCGGACAGAGTTAGATCGTTTACAGGGTGATACGATGCTTATATTAAATAACGATATTTTACTCTCTTCCGCTCAGAAGGAAAGCAGTAAGCGATAGGCAAAAGCAGGAATTTTACGGCAAAATGGTTGTAAGGAAAAACGACGATTAAATGAGGAAAAGGATTGTAGACAAGAATCTGTTTGTGAGGCATAATTAGCATCTAATCATCTTTAGCTGGGAGGATTACTATGAGTATACGCGTGTTGTTGGTCTTGTTGGTGTTTGCTGTATTTTTTGGAGCGGTCGCTGTATTTGCGGAAGATCCCGACCTTGACGGATTTTCCACTGAAACCGAAATGATTCTCGGCACCGATCCGCAGGATTCGGTTTCACGCCCAACCCTCGCAGATAATCAATACAAACTCCTAGCCTGGTGGCCGCTTTGCGAGAATGCGGAAGAAGCTCTCGGCACAGGCCTCGACGGCATCCTCAAACACGGCGCAAAATTCAAGCAGAACGCTCTTATTCTTGATGGAAAGAATGACTACATAAACTTCGGCAACGCCGACCCGCTGAACATAACCAATGATATATCCTACTGCCTCTGGCTTAAACCCGAAGGAAACTGGGGCTCACAAAGAATAATCGGCAAGTTCAAAACAAAAGGCAACAACCGCTCCTTCGCAACCCTCTCAGGCCACGGCGATAGAATCTGGACATTCATCTCAGAAGACGGCTCACTCAAGAGAGACAAGATACTGCTCCAGTCAACAGGAAAGCACGCGATCAATAGAAATCAATGGCAGCATCTCGCAATAACCTGGGACGCTACAAACGACTGTCATGGCCTCTCAACCTATATAGACGGTCTTTCTCTACAGATGTACGGTATGCCCTCCTCCAGTATAGACTCCATACATTCAAGCGAAGCCGATCTTACACTCGGGACATTCGATGTCAGAACGCTCAACCACAAATGGAAGAAAAAAGAACTGATACAAAACGCATTCAAAGGCAGGATGTCGCAATTAATCCTCTGCGACGGCAATCTTACAGAGCTCGAAGTGCAGGAAATCTACCTGCTCGGTCGCAACGGTGACCTGCTCGGATATGTAAATACAGATTTTGACAATGACCTCATGCTCGACTGGTGGGAAAGACTCTACTTTAATGATGTAAGCCAGACAGCCCAAGGCGATTTCGACAATGATGGTCTCTCTAATATTGATGAGCAAACACACTCAACCATTCCGACAAACCCTGATACTGACAACGATCAGCTATCTGACGGCCAGGAAATTCATACATACAATACCCAGCCCCTTAATCCTGATAGTGATAATGACGGAACAACTGACGGAGCCGAAGTTCTCTTGGGCACCGATCCAACAAACGCAGCATCTTTTCCTGCAACCATCTCAGGCAATATCAATTACGCAGGCGAACAAATCGGCCTCGCAAAAACAATAGCCGCTCAAGATTCAGTCTCATGGATTTCCCCATACAACACCAGCGAGGCAACCACAGGAAGCTACAGCATTGAGAACCTTCCCAACCTCACAAGCTACTGGCTCAAAGCCTACCGCGACAGCAATCGTAACGGAATCAGAGATGCGTGGGAGGCACAAGGAATTCACGAGAACAACCCAGTCTACCTTGAGAACAGCGTCTCAGGTAAAGATATTTCGCTGACAGATCCCGACCTCGACTCTGACGATATACCCGACTGGTGGGAAATAGCCTACCTTGGGCATATAAACGCTCATCCCCAAGACGACCCCGACAAAGACGGAGTTCTAAATATAGATGAGTATCTGGCCAGAACAGATCCGCTACAGAAAGACACCGACCGCGATGGCTGGAAAGATGGAGAAAGCCGTGAGATAGAAGTCAGCAGGGCTTTTATTGAATGGGGCCAGCCCGAATTCACACAGGGCGACGATTACATCTATACTGCACCAAGCTGGCTCAAGAGATCTTATAAGATAGGCGGAGAATGGATATACCTCTCAGTAGAAGTCCCCGGTGTTCCTGCGCCTATGTCAACGGCAAGCAGTCTTTCGGTACCAATTACACAGATAATAATGCAAGAGCCGACAGCAGAGACCTTGCAGATAGAACCCGAGCAGGAGGAAACTCCAGTCGTAATTACAGAAGAAGATGAGCCCGATTATCTTATCGGCGGTGAAGAAATATATATGGGTGAAGACTGGCTTATAAGGAAATACCAGAAGTACGGGCAGAAATATACTGAGCAATACAAAGCGCCTATTTCCACAGGTCAAAAGAAATGGCTGATTCGCAACAACCCTCTGCTTCTGCCTGTTATACAATATCTTACCCCTGATGGTAAGTTCTCAAAGAAAGGCCCACACTTTAATCCAGCCGAATGGCATGTTCCGGTAACAGAGCCTGATGGGGTGGGAAGTCTTAATATTGAGATAGACAGAACTATTGTAACGGGTAATTTGCAAATGCAGATTCAGTTCAAAGAACATCCCGGCGGAACGCTCTACGTAGATTTACTGACCACAAACTATACGACGGTGACTAACGATCTTTACGGAAACATTAACTCCGGCAGTGACACTATAGTCACGAAAGATTACACAGTACCTCTTGGCAGTTATCTGACAGCAGGAGTCATACGTCTCAGAAGAGGCACAGGAGAAGTTACAGTCGGCATTCTCAAGCTGTGGATCGATCAGGATGGGGACACCTTAGACGCGGGACAGGAAGCTATTCTCGGCACAAGCGATTTGCCCGTAACTGGGCTGGACTCTGATAATGATGGTGTGAATGACAATATAGAACTCGATCAAGGCACAGATCCTGCCAATAGCGCTTCATTCTTGACGACGGTCTCGGGAGATCTCAGCTATGGCGGATCTGAGACAGGAAATGTCTATATTGCTGCCAGCACCAACACAGCCTATAGCCCTGTGAGCTATCGTGCCACTATTGCCGCTCCCGGCGCATATACAGTTGATGGTGTTCCTACGCTCACCAATTACTACATAAGAAGCTGGGTTGATTTCAACGGCAATACTTCTTGTGACGCATGGGAGCCTCAGGGCAATTATGCAGGCAATCCGTATTATGTTGCAGGTGCTCCGACAGGGATAGGCATAACTCTTTCTGACATGCCCGATTCTGATGGGGACGGGTTGGCTGACGCATGGGAGCAACATTATTTTACCAATGCAACAATAGCTGTTCCAAGCGAAGATCCTGATAATGATACGCTTGATAATATTACGGAATATTACAAAGGAACCGATCCGACAAGAGAAGATACAAACGGGGACGGAATGACCGATTCCGGAAGGTATGCAATAATCAAGCTTTTGCCGATCGAGATCACCCCGGCTGGACTAATGCTCAAGACTGGTTATCCTGACGACTTTACCAACAGACTCGATATTTTCACATCAACAGATTTAAACAACAAAATCGGCTGGGTTGTTGAAGCGACAGCGAACGTAAGCGGCGCAACAAATATTCTCGAATGGCTTAAATCCGATCTTTCGGGTACAGACAGAATGTTTTTTAAGGTTTACAATGCTGATTATGATCAGGACGGAGATGGTCTCGCTGATGGGCGTGAGAAACTGGTCTATGGAACTGGAGTAGATAATCCCGATACTGACGGTGATGACATGCCGGATGGCTGGGAAATTGCTAATAATCTCAATCCCAAAGAAGACGATGCTTATCAGGATTCAGACGATGATGGATTGAGTAATATTGAAGAATATAATCTAAACACAGATTCTCAATTGCCCGATGAGGATTTTGACGGCATCACTGATGGATGGGAAATAAAGAATTTTGGAGATCTTTCAAAATCTCCGAACAGAACTGTAACGACAACTATTCAGAGCGCAATAGATGCTGCGTCCAATAATGATATCGTTCTTGTGCCAGCCGGAACTTATACAGGCACAGGCAACAAGAATCTAGATTTTCGAGGTAAAAGAATAATTCTTATATCAGCCAACGGGGCAGATCATACCGTAATTAATTGCGAGAATGACGGAAGAGGGTTTCATTTTCATTCTGAAGAGAACAATAATTCTATAATTAGCGGCTTCACAATAGAAAACGGGAACGCTGATAATGGCGGCGGCATTTACATTAATGGTTCAAGCCCGACAATAAGACATTGTATTCTTTATAAAAATACGGCTGAATCAGGCGGTGGTGTACACGTTACTGTCAACCAATATATTCACCATCGGGATGGGTTTACGCCTAGATACTGGGTGATAGGCTCATCTCCCATAATAGAAGATTGTCGACTTGAGCGCAACATATCTGAAAGCGGTGCCGCTTTATATCTATACGATAAACCACAATCATCAGTTGATGCGTTAGATGCGAGCGGACTCCTTGATCGTCATGTTGTTGGATATGCTCAAGTAAAAAGATGTCGCATGTTGAGAAATGCGAGATATATTGGACAGGCTGTTTATTTATCTACAATAGAAGCGGAATTTACGAGCTGTGTGATTGCAGGAAACAAAAGTCGTGGTGTTAAGAATTCACTAGGAAAACTTACCATGCGTAACTGTACTATTTCGGAAAACATTTATTCAGGATGGGGATCTGGGGTATATGCTTCTCATTTTGGTTCTATTCCTGGACATACGAGATTATATAATACAATCGTTTGGGGAAACACGACGGAAGGGCATCAAGTGTACGCTCTAGTTGACAATAATTATTGCCAACTAGATTATGTTTGTCACAATGACAATTATCCTGACGTTTACGGAATACAGGTTAATTTTCTCTCCATTCCTGTGGTTGCTCACAATGTTGTTGAAGATCCTCTTTTGTGCAGAAATGGCAATCTTAAACTGGGTTCACCA
>JAUUYL010000088.1 GCA_030590485.1 Lentisphaerota bacterium
GGCAGAGAAAGATGGAGTATCACAGTTTATATAAGTGTAGACAGCACGCCTACAATCGACAAAACAATGGTTCTGTTAGGTTCGGCGGATGGCAGTGTCTACAACCTGCGCGCCAAGGACGGTGGTTTGGTATGGAAGTTCCTGGCCGCACCGGAAATCAGGTTGGTATCCTCTTACGGCCAGTTGGAATCCGTATGGCCGGTTCATGGTTCGGTTCTGGTCCAGAACGATGTCGTTTACACTTCAGCAGGGCGAAATACATATCTGGATGATGGAATCACCTTCTACAAGCTGGATCCTATGACAGGTAATGTGTTGAGTAAGAATGTGCTGTACAATTTTGATCCGGAGACCGGTGCACAGTTGGGACCTGAAGGCGGATTTGACATGGATGGTGTAAATACAGATATCCTGTCCGGTGACGGTGAAAACGTGTTCATGAAGCAGGAGCGGCTTGATGGTTCCTTGCAGAAGGGCACCAAAGATGTGCCACATCTATTTGGTGTACACGGTTTTCTGGGGGAAGAGTGGTTTGTTCGCTCATACTGGCTGCTTGGAACGAACGTCAGGGCAGGTTGGGGCGCATGGGCGTCAGGGAACGAGACAACCTTTGGGCGCATAATGACGTTTGATGATGAGAGTGTCTATGGTTATGGAAGGGTAAAGATTGCCTCGGCCGCTACAGGTCACAAGGCTGATGATTATCAACTCTATGGAGTAAAAAAAGTCCTAATGATTACGGGCTTGCCAAAAGCAAGGAGAAAGAAGGGACAGAAGGATCCGCAATCCGCTGTGAGGAGGCCATCGAAACCCGAGCCATTCTGGGCTGATGAGCAAAGCCTGATTGTACGGGCCATGGTCCTGACCAGTGACAAGCTTGTTGTTGCTGGACCTCCGGATCTGCGCAAAAAAGAGGTTGGAATTCTTGCCTATTCGAATGAAGAAGAATCGTTGGCATCGTTCAAAGGCCAGAAGGGTGTAATGCTCAGGATAGTAAGCACAGCAGATGGTGGAACTGTATCCGAGCAGAAGCTGGACACAATGCCTGTTTTTGACGGCATGAGCGCCGCACGTGGTAGAGTTTTTGTATCACTGAAGAACGGTGAAGTGCAATGCTGGGATTAGCCTATAGGTCCTGAATGGTTGATAGGCTCTTAAGAAGCGGCAGAAACTCTGCGGTAGGCTTTTGTCCGCAGCTCACCTGTGTTTGTCGGAATAACATCCAATGTCATGTGAGGACGCCAGCTGTTATACCAACATTTAAATTCTTCACACAGCATGGTCAGGTGATCAAACCCTTTAATGAATCCCAGTTAGGAGAGTCGAGAGCAATTCTATTTATTCTGCTCGATTGTGGAGTGGAGATTTGGTATTGTGATAGATTGAACAAGTGTTGAAAAGAAACGGAGTATGTAGAATGATAAAAGTAACCAAAAGGGTGCCTAAAACATCAGGACAGCTATTTTTGGTGGCTATGATGGTACTGCTCGGAATAATTCCGGACAGGAGTTTTGCTTGTTCGACTGTTCTGCTTAGACGAGAAGGGATTCTTCTGCTTGGACACAATCTTGATGAAACAACTGACTTCGAGGGTTTCTTATGTGTTAATAAGCGAGATGTTTACAAGGTGGGCTCAACGCTGGGTGCCTTGAGGACATATTCAAAAAATCTGCCATATAGTTTCAACTGGATATCCAAATACGGTTCGATCACCTGGAGTAGTAAAGGCCGGGACCTACCTGATGCCGGCATCAATGAAGCCGGGCTGGCTATCGAGGAAATGTCTCTTTCAGGGCACCACTACCCCTTCGGTCGTATCCGCCCGCGACTTTTTCAAATGCAGTGGATTCAGTATCATCTGGACAGTTTCAGCACGGTGGAAGAAGTCATCAAGAGCGCATCTCTGGTCATTCCCGATGGATGGTCATGGCATTTTTTCGTAGCTGATAAGAACGGGAAATGCGCCTCATTGGAGTACATAGATAACAAGCTTGTTGTACATACTGGCAAGACTATGCCTATCACGGCTTTGTGCAATGCCCCATACGAAGAAGAACTGAATTGGCTCAGAAGGTATAAGGGATTTGGCGGAAGGAAAAAAATTGACCTTAGTAATAAGAACATCCCCCGCTTCGTGCGGGCTGCCCAAATGCTGAAAACCTATGATCCTGAAGTCCACACTTCGGCGGTGGATTATGTGCTCGGTATTCTTGAGAATCTTGGAGGCAAGTACACGCGTCGCTCTTATGTTGTAGATATGAGAAAAGGAATTATATATTTTCGAACAGGTTCATATTCTGAGATACGTCGTTTCTCATTCAAGTCTTTTGGCTTCTCCTGCGATACGCCCGTTTACATTCTTGATTTGAATGCCCGGTACTCAGGTGATGTAACGGACAAATTCCATGAGTATACCTATGATGAGAATCGCAGGATTTCTGAAAGTTGGGTGAACCATGTCATCCGGATGTATCCTGATGGGACCGAAGAGGAGCGCATTGAAGCTGGTTTGACGCCTGAACATATTGACAGGTATGCTCGATACCCAGGATTGTCTCTCATGAAAAGCGACTTGCAAACGCCACGGAACAGTTACGGGCTTACTGAATTGTACTGGGCGGCATATCAGGGGGATCTACAGAAGGTGGCGGGTCTTCTGAAAAATGGTGAGGATGTGAACGCGGGAACTGGGACAAGGACTACGGCTTTGATGGCCGCTACACAGGCGGGTCATCCGGAGGCGGTACAATACTTGATAGGTAATGGGGCGGATATTAATGCCGCTGACGGGCGTGGAAACACAGCTTTAATAGCAGCAGTGGTTTTTGGTCACTCTGACATTGCTACTTTTCTTATTCATAAAGGGGCTAACGTCAAACTGAGTAATAGAACGGGTTTGGGACCATTACATTACGCGGCATGCAATGGAGATTTAACTGTACTTGGACTACTACTTGAGAAGGGTGTCGATTTGGAAGCGAGTTCCAAGTCGAACTTTAATGCTTTGATGTCGGCCGCACAATCAGGTCAACTCGGTGTGGTGGAGTACCTGCTTTCCAGAGGAGCTGATATTAGTGTTGTTGATGAGAATGGAAATAGTGCCTTGCTTATTTCGTTGTTGCTTGGACATTCGCATGTAGCTGAGCTGTTGATTAAAAGCGGCGCTGATGTTCTGGGCCAAAATAAAGAGGGAATAACACCATGGAAGGCAGCTTCTGAGCTTAAAGACAAAAGAATAGAAAAACTTTTAAAAGATAAAGGAGCAAAACCGAAAAAATTTTTAGGAATCTTCTAAAATCTTCGATATTGTACAAGATAAAGGGGCTGTGTGGTTTTACGGTTTTAAAATCCTCTGAGAATGCCCCGCAGAAAAGTTCCGCGGAGGCCATGAGAATATACCAAATCTACTCACTACAATTGCCCTAATCCATACTGCGGACAGCCACCAGTCGGTATTTGATCAACCGCATGTCGCAAGACAGGATCAACATTCGTACATGCCTTGTTTGCTGAATTTGATGAAGAATGTTCCAGTATCGCCCAAGAAATCGCAACGTCCACCTATGAAGAGCTCAAAGTCAAATACTAAAATCCCTGTTGCCACAAAAAACTTTCTTTGAGGCATCCACGTTACGACGTATCAGCCACGCTTCGTAGCTTATCTGAACAGCCCTTCGACTTCACGATGCAATATAATAGACATCGTGAATCTACCTATGTCACGGTCAATCGGTTAGACATTCTGCGACTTGAGATTTCATTCGAGCAATTCTATGGTCTCTGCACATACAATACGATATCTTGCTTGAAACTTGGTGACTGAAAGAGGCATCGACCTTCACCTTGTACCCGGTGTGCTGAACCCAGGAACTGGCCGCCCTTCGGGTCGTACCAACAGGCCGTGAAAGAACCTTCCATGGGCTGTAGCTCGATGGTTACTGGGCCATCACCAAGCACATAGCAGATGTACTCTTCACCAGGCCGGGCAAGAGTAAAGATATAGGGTTTGCTCTTTCCTTTTACTACGGCAAGCTCATCGTACGGTAACATGGTCCAGAACTTAACTTTGTTTTCCGTAAGGAAATTAAGCAGGTATTGGCCCCCGCGGAGAATCTCCGGGGCTGGCGAACGTGATGGCTGACCATCATCGACTGTTCGGCCTGTTCCGCGCCAAAAGGCAAAATCGAAGAAATTGGAATGTCCACCTGCTGTAAAGTCCGCCCACATTATTTTGCGTGGGAAGTTTACATCGTCTGTGCTGCGGTTAGCGAACAGGAAGTACTCGTTATGGATAACGGGCTTGCCGACACGAAAACGTAGCAGGGCCAGATGATGATTGTACACGTCGGCATCAGTCGCATACAGGCCTCCCCCTCCACGATGCTTGACGACAATATCATTATCGCCGGTACGTGGATCGAAGGAAGTAGTCTGCTCACCGGCGGAGACAAGACCACAGGGATGCGTTGGGTGATGGTGTATATAGTCAATAAGATGTGCTACCCATTGTTTTCCGCCCGTCTCATTTGCGATTTCATAGATGACGTTACTGAATTCTGCGGTCTCCACCAGTACCTTATCGACATAGGCGTGCTGTATAGTCATTAGGCTTGGATTACTAAGAGCTGCATCAGAAGTCACGTCGCGGGGTTGCAAGCCCAGCCGATTGATGTTGTTCGCCTCGGCGTAGAGGCTCTCGGCGAATCCTCTTGAATGAAAACCTTCAAACAGGGTCAGCTCCACGTAGATGCCACGAGTTTCCGCCTCCCGCAAGAATGGCTTGAGCCGTTCCTCGAAATATGACTGATTAAACTTGGTCAGGTTGAACTTCGGTTTGCCATCTATGGCCATACCAGGCCCCGTGCGGGCAAACGGCCAGGCTGGGTTGGAGAATTGAGCAGGATAGTGCACAGGCGCCAACAGTGTGCCCCAACTAAACACATCTTGTCTTACGTAGTTGAGATGATGGTCGGCAAGCTCATCAAGATATTTTCGCCACGAAAAGCCTTTCTCGTTTTGCCAAATCGTGAACAAAGAACGGTCGGAGACCCCGATCAGTATGACGTGATGGTCACCGTCGCGGAAGTAATAAGGATGCTGAGGACATATTTCTAAGCATTCTGCTTTGGGAGCCGTGACCACTGCCATTAACCAAAATAACAGTAAGTAACTCTTTTTCATCAACTTCATTCACCTCTGCCGAGATTCCATTTGCTGATAGCAACCTTATACACAACAATGCGAGGATCGTCACATAAATTGTACTGCTTAACGTAAGTGGCCTCAAGAAGTTTGACCCTCCCCTATCATCACCGCCCCCCGGCTTTCTCTCAAAATGAATTAGCCCATGAAAAGCCCCTGCGTAGCGGAGGGAGAGGAAGAAGCGAGATATCCACATTACGACATTTCAACCACGCTTAGAAGCTTATCTGGACAGCTTTTCGGCTTCACGATACAATTATAATTGACGTCGTGAATCTGCTAATGTAGCCCACTAAAACCGAAGGGAGTGACAATGAGAGATATACAAGAATCAAGTAGTGGTAACCGAGATACAAACCTCTCTGGCGCCAATGACATGGAATCAACTGAAGCTTCGGCATGGACCTTAACGAAAAAGGAGTGGCGAAATATCCCACGTATACTCCTGGGACTCATTATCGCTTTCACATGGAACAGTTCAACTTTTGCTCAGGTCACTACCGATGGGCACTATTGGAAATATAATGACCGGCGCGTGTTGCTGCTCGGCGGTTGGAATCACGGCCATAATCCGTTTATCGATCACGATACCGACAACGATAATGATAATCAGGGTGTTAGTACAGCCGCGCAAATCAAAAAAGCCATTGATGAGTTAGTAGCTGCAGGCGGGAACTATCTTCGGTGTGTACTCGATCCGGGGATGGCAGCCGGAATACAGGGATTTGACTTCTGCGCCGGCTCAGGGGCTCAGTACGATCTAAACACAATGACCGGCCCATTCTGGAAACGTCTGGAGATGTTTATAGCCGAAGCCGAGAATCGGAATGCAATTGTTCAGATAGAAGTCTGGGACAGATTTGATTTGATCGATGGCAGTTGGGGATCCTGGCCAGTGAGTCCATGGAACCCGAAAAACAACATAAACTATACGACAGCATCGTCAGGATTAGCAGCATCGTACCGCTCATTCAGCGACCATCCTTTCCTTCAGGGAGTACCAGGGCATCCAAAATATGAGAACGCATCAGGATCCAGGAAACAGAAGTACGGTTTGGTCCGAAGCTTTCAGGACAAATTCATCGACAAACTGCTTTCAATTACGCTGGATTATAACAATGTGCTCTATTGCATGAACAATGAAACACATGAAGATCCGGCATGGGGTCAGTACTGGATGAACTTCATTGAGAGTAAAGCAAGTGCCCAAGGCAAAAATGTGTCAACTACGGACATGTTTGATGATGTCTACAAGGCGGAAAGCTCTCGAGGACTTACTTATCAGTTGGGCAATCGAGGCAAATACGATTATGTCGATGTATCTCAGGCCAACAGCAGGCATGCGAACGAATCGCATTGGAAAAAAGTAAAATGGATAGCCGACGTGGCGAGGAATTCGAATCCCCCATACCTTCTTCATATGACTAAAATATACGGTAACGATATTGCTCTGGACGGCAAACCCTGGAGCAGATTCAAGCCCGGAGATACTGACAACGCGATCGAAGAATGGTGGCGCAATCTAATCGCCGGCGTGGCCGGAGTGAGGTTTCATCGTCCTACCTCAGGGATAGGTTTGTATCCTGCGGCGAAGAACTGCATTAGCGCGACAAGGAAGGTCGAAACCAGGGTGAAGTTTTGGAACATCGAGCCCAGGCTGGACCTGTTAGCAAACCGGCAGTCTGAT
Source organism: Lentisphaerota bacterium (assembly GCA_030590485.1). Taxonomy (GTDB): domain Bacteria; phylum Verrucomicrobiota; class Kiritimatiellia; order UBA8416; family JAUUYL01; genus JAUUYL01. The sequence goes on from JAUUYL010000088.1 coordinate 6,890, forward strand.
GAGGCTTACTTAGCGGCCGATCCCGGGAAAGCCTATATTCTCTATTTCACAAAGAACGGCGGTGGATCAGTCGGTTTGAAGTTGGACAGTTACCCAGATACGACGATTGAACTTCGCTGGATCAATATCGGCACGGGTAACTGGGGATCAGCTACAACCATATCGGGCGGAAGCAC
>JAUUYL010000019.1 GCA_030590485.1 Lentisphaerota bacterium
AACATTCTCAGAGATCCCCAAGTTCTTAGCCTGCTTCTCCAGCTTCTTCCGCTCCGGCCCATCACCAATCACGACCAGCCGATAGTCGTCACTTACCTCTCCAGAGCCCACAATTTCTTCATCCGTTTTATCCCGGGTATCGAGTCCGTCAGCTGACGGAGCGAGCGGGCGGGCAACGCTCTCTTCTCTCTGCATCCACCGCGTCTCTACCATCTTCGCAAAAGCCTCTATCGCCAACCCCGGATTCTTAACAGCCACCAAATTCCCCACATACAACACTATCTTCTCATCTTCCATCTGCGTAAATCTGCGTAAATCTGTGGGCAAATTCTTCTCCCTGACTTCATCCTTGGCTCTATATTTAAACATCTCCCCATCAACACCATTATCAAATGCTATAATCTTATCTGCATCCACACCCTCCGCCACCATCGCCACTTTCAACGCCTCACCAGGGCAAAATATCCGTGGCGCCTTCATCAACTCATCCAAAACCATCCCCCTGAACTTATCCTGTTTGCTTCTCACATAGAAATCCGAGCCATTCACCCTGACTGAATAATCAATCTCCATCTCCCGACATATCTCCCCCATGGCAACAACATCAGGATACAGAAACCCAAGAATCACATGATCAGGCTTAACCCCCTCAAGCATCTTAATAAAGCAAGATCTAACAGCTCTCCGATAAAACATCCAATGCTTATGAATCAACATCCCCGGAATATAGAATATCCGCGGATGTAGAACCTTTATCCCAGCCAGCGTCTCTTGCTCAGGCAAAGCCGTCTTACCCGGAAACCAGAAATAAGGAGCAATCACCCTTACCTCGGCCTTTTCATCCATCGCCTTCATCAGCTCATGATTGAAAAGAGCCCGGCCCGGTTCAACCGAACTCGGATACAAATGAGATATAAATAAGATTTTCTTTTTCATTGTCTAATCGTTCAAACCTGCCACACCATAGGCGTGGTCGTTTAATTCGTTCCTGAGCCTACTACTCTGCGGTCTTCCTCCTCCATTCCAGCAATTTCCCATATAACTTCCCATGCGCTTCCAACACCACTTCCACCCACTGTTCCCCTCCACCTGTTCCCTGCCCCCCGCTATTGCTAACCAACGTCAACACCTCTTCATCCGCCCACGGCGGCTGCTTCAATTTTAAAAATACCATCGGATCACAACGAGCTCCATTCCATTTCGATCTCATCATCAGCTTAAAATTCCTGACTGGATGCCTGAAACTCTTCCAACCCACCCCTGTCGGCAGCCAATCGGGATTATCAGGCACCCCCACCCTCGGGAACGCCATGTCAGTCGTCGAAACATCAAGAACAGCGAAATCTCCAGCCCTCAACATACTCGTCACCCATATGGATTTATCGCCAACGGAATTCTCCAACTCCCATATTTGAATGCGTCCAGAAAAATTGTAACCGCCGATAAACGCAGATGATGATGGGCTACGGGAATTTTCACAGATTGGTAAGTCCGGCAGGGATTGTCGGACAGGAAACGAAGGTGAAGAGCTGTCATGCAACAGCGTGACAGTATACCCTTTGATTCTCATGCAATCCACCATGTTGTAACCATGGATCAACCGAGCCCGCACAGAAAACCCGTAGCCCGTACGAGTTGACCTCATCAAGTCGTACTTCAAAATCTCTGGTTCTATTGGCGAAGGCGAGACATCTCTTTTCACCACGCTCCATCCGTCACACTCAAAACTAAACCTTTCGAAATCAGACGCCTCCAACTGAAACGCAGCCCACGGCCGCTCGCTCCGACTACTCATCACTTCCCAAAAACCCACGAGAAGTAAACAAAGAACAAGCATACCCGCTATGTAGCGGTCCTTCTTGTTCGCGGCAGACGATTGGTTGACAGGTGAATCAGAGCTACCTGAGCACTTCGCTCCAAGATTTGGAATAGCATCATGCAAACTCGTGCTCACCTTCCTCCGTCGGGCTCAATGGCTTCTCTCCATTCCAAGCATAACGATCCTAAAGGTAGACAGTATTATCTGCAGGTCGAGGCTGAGTGACATGTTTTTGATATAAAAGAGATCGAATTCGAGCTTCGTCTTTGTGTCTTCAATAGTGTCGCCGTATGGATATCTCACCTGCGCCCAGCCGGTCAAACCCGGCGGAACATTCTCGCGCTCGTGATAAAATGGAATCTTTTCGCCCATACCCGCACTGATTGCCGGTCGCTCAGGTCTCGGTCCCACAAGACTCATCTCGCCTTTAAGAATATTAAAAAACTGAGGGATTTCATCCATCCTGAATCTGCGTAAAACGCGCCCTATCCTCGTAACCCTGGGGTCGTCCTTGCCCGACCATATCGCCCCGGTATCATCCTCCGCCCCCTCCCTCATTGTCCTGAACTTATAAATACTGAAAGGATGTCCAAACTGACCAACTCTTACCTGAGTATAAAACACAGGACTTCTGACATCACTCAACTTCACAAGCAAAGCAACAAAAGCTATTATGGGAGACAACAGCACCATCCCGGCCAGAGACATAGCAATATCCATCATCCTTTTCATCTGCCTGACCGTCGGTAGTCCCGACTGCATGCTGACATCCATCATAAACTCTTCGCTCAAATGCTCCAGTGGTGTTCTCCCGCTGTAAACTTCCATTGCCCCCCAATCCATCAAAACCTCTATGCCGTCAAAGCGTAATTTTCGAAGCCTTGGATAATACGAACACACCTCGTCACCATCACCCAACGCGACAACAATCAGATCTGCCCCCAGGCTTTTCACCACATCCTCAATAGAATCTGCTTCGCTGGCAATAATCGCAATACCATCATGCGTACGTTCATCATCTTTCTTGTCTGAACCCTTAATATCCAGATAAGCCACTACCCTGTGATGAGGCAGAACATACTCGTTATCCAACACATCCCTCAACGCCCACGCCCGCTCACCAACCCCGAGAATCAGCGTCCTGCACAAAAAGAAGGGTGACCTGAAAATACGCCTGTAAAATAACAGTTTGAGTGCCAGAACAAACACGCTGCACACAAGCACCATACGCCAGAGTACGCCTCTACCTAATGGGCTTATCATTCTGAGATAAGATGCCATTGTCATGAATACAACAGCGAACGCCAGCGAGAAAAGCCAGGTAACAACAAGATTAAAACGCGAGTAGGTACCCTGCAGCCGGTAACTGCCCGCAATGACATTCGCTATGATAATACTTCCAAACATCACAACCCAACTGGTCGTATGATATTGGAAATATATCAACCGCTCACCTTCCGGCAGACGCCAGATAACACTCACAGCACAACCAAGCGCCAAACCAAACACATCCATCAGGACAAGCAAAGCCGCATGAGTTTTCATGTGGGTTCGGATATACACAACTTCAATTCTTTCAGGTACGTCTATTATTAAACTTTATCAGTACTATTCTATATAAATGGAAGATAAAGCTCAAGTTTATTGAGGAAAAGTTTCGGGACTCGCAAATAAAGCGCTACGCGCTTTATTCCATTGGCAAGAATGTCCGTTTCGCCCACTTCTCAAAACTATGCCACCTGCGACGGATGCTTACAGAACGTTTCTTGCGCGGGCGGCCTTTGCCTTTCCCGCCCTTGTCGTCATAGTAATCGTAGCCATACGCGTAAGCATTACTGTAGTAAGCATAGGCTGGATACTGATAAGCGTAGTAAAGACTGCTGACGCGGTGCATCTCTATACTGTTCATGATAAGACCCAGCACCCTCGCGCCCTCAAGCAGTCCCAGCGAGTACTTGATCATCGGCTTGGGCGTCTTGTTGACCCTGGCAATGTACAACACTGCCCCTACATTCTGAGACGCGAGTATAACCGTATCCGTTACACGCAATACGGGCGATGAATCTATCATGATATAATCAAAATCGTCCTCAACTTCAGCAAGCAGCGCTTTCATGTCACGGGTCTGAAGCAATTCCGCCGAGTTATCAATCGACTTGCCAGCCGGAGCCATCGATAAACCATCGAATCTTGTAGCAACTATCACATCTGCCAGCTTATGACGACCTTCAAGAACACCCGTCATCCCAGGCTCCTTCTCTATACCCATTGACCGGTGCAGCCGGCCCCTGCGTAAATCCATATCAACAAGAAGCACCTTCTTGCCTTCCATCTGAGCAATCATTATAGCCAGATTCAAGGTCGTAAGAGTCTTGCCTTCCCGTGAATCAGCGCTGGTGACAATCACTATCTTTTCATTAATTTCTGCTAACAAATTAAGAAGAGTTGTACGCAGCGACCTGTAGGCTTCTGTCGCGCCTGTAGAAAATTCTTCCGTTACGATTGGTCGAGCTGTCTGTTCGAGACCACTGCGCACCCAATATGGAACGCCACCAAGAAACGGCACATTCAGCTCCTTTTCTACATCATTAATGGTCTGAATCTTGTTGTTTAGAGTATGACCAATAATTGCCAACCCGAAACCTAAGCCGAAACCCACTACAAGAGTCACCATCAGAATCTTCAACGGATCAGGCCAGACAGGAGTTGCATTCGTCTTAACTTCCTGAAGAATACGAAAATGATCCGCTTTCAGCGCTTCTTTGATACGCATATCGTTAAGCCGTGCATACAAAGCATCATAATTGCGCTGATACCTAACCAGAACACCGGAGTACCTCTTTAATTCGGAACGTCTCTTGCTGGATAACAGATTCTTTGCCTGCCACTGGTAAATAGCCCTCTCTACCGCATCACGCTGAATCATTAAAGCCTTATGGCGATCCCTTAAACGACGCATCTCGGTGGTTGCCGCAAGCTCAAGCCGAGTTGTTAACTCATTAATCTTCTCCCGCAACGACCTGATGCGAGGATGGTTTGCTTCCAGGTCCATAAGGAGCTTCTTTTCCTCCTGCTCGTACTGCAAACGCTTTATTTGCAAATTACGCCAGGTTGCACCCTTCTCGGCGGACCGATCATCATGCATAGAATCCTTCGCCAGCTCATCGGGAAGCTCAATCCTCTTGCTCCTTATAATTTCCCGTGTCGTGCCGCCAGCATCATCCTTTCGCTCCCTCACCTCGTCAACTTCAGGTGGCTCAATATCACCCGTTTCCTTGGTCAACCTGGCCACGTCGCTTATCACCGATGCATTGGCGTTCTTCAAAAGTGGATATTGCGACTCAAGCAACATCAGTTCTGTTGTCAACATGCTCTTGCGCGACATCAGAGCTGATAGATACTGGCTTTCCATAGAGGCACTGGCCTCGACACGGGCAATATCATTCAGCCTCTGGTACTCAATCAGATCATCCTCCGCCTGATCAATTTCTTCAGACAGATTCTCAAGTTCCTTCTTCAGCATCTCGTATGCCCGTCTGGAACCAACCGCCTGTATGTCATACCATCTGTCACTGTGTTTCTCTATAATTCGCTTAAGATACGCTTCTGCATAGCCCGGCAGCCTGGAACGTACATTGACATCAAGAGTCGAGCCGACAGCCCTGGAGGTGACAACATCCACAGGGAGCATCATCTTCTGCATACTTCCCATCCGCTCACCCCATTCTTCAAGAAGCTCTTCGGCAACTTCCCTTCTCAATTCTTCACCGCTCAGAAAAAATGAATGTATCTTTTGCGATCTCCAAGGTGAATAGCGAGATTCAGTCCCCTTGACTTCGAGATTAATATCCCTGGAAATCATCAGCTTACAGGAGGTCTCGTACTGTTTTGCGGCAAACTGGATATAAACAACACCGGCGAGAAGACTCCAAAGGAAGAAAACGGCTATAGTCTGCCAATAAAAGAAAAGCAGTCCTATATACAACCGTATATCGATTTTTTGTTCAACCTGTTCAGGCATACGAGCAAAACCCCTTACTTAAGATGAAACAATTTACCATATTCGGATGACGGGGAGCAAGGGAGAAAGAGGGAGAGGATTTCGCAAAGAATTTCGCGCCCGGCGTCCCCGCCTCGAGGGCCCGAGAACGCAGAGCAGGTGAGAAGAGACCTTCCGCTAGAAAAGACTAATGCGGCGGGCAGGAACAATCACACGATCGCCATTCTCCAACTGCACATCAGCTTCGGGATCACCGTGTTTCAGAATATCCTCGGCATTAACCTCGATCTCTTCCACGAAACCATCATCACCCGTGCGCTTTATAATAATCTTCTTTTTGTTCGCGTACGGCGGCAACCCACCCATCTTAAAGACCAAATGCATTATCGTACATGGCTCACCACTGGAGAAACGATACATGCCAGGCTTATTCACTTCGCCGATAACAAGGATCTCCTTGTCACCACCAGCAATCGCAGCCTTAACCTCACTGGAAAACACACGTACAACATCATTGTTATCCAGCATCACATCCGGAACCGCCGGCTTTCCATCAGCATCCATCAGGGAATATTCTTTACCCGGCAATTCATGCCACACCGCTGACTTAAGCCCATCACGAATAATTCGAATCTTTGCACCCTTAGCCGAAGCCTGAATCCCGCCCGCCCGCAAAAGCGCATTGTTCAAGGAAATACTGTCACCCGCACCTATCCTGATCAATCCAGGGGTACCTACCGCTCCCGATATACGCACCTTGTCATAAGATGCTCTCAAAATCTTCACATTAACCGTCGCCTTACGAAACTCTCTGGCTACAAGAACTTCACTGATCTTCGTTGCCGCCGCTACCTCGGATTTGTTAAGCAGAATTACAGGGCCGATATAACCAAGATCTATAGCGCCAATATCATTTACCGGATAACTGCTGTTCAAAGACGCGTCTTCCTCAACACGGACCTGAACAATGCTGTCAGGCTGAATCGTCAAGCCGGACGCAGTAGTTAGCATCTGACTGCTCGCCCTTATTCCAGGCTTAACATTCACATCAGGAGAAGCAACACCTTTATCAACTGACGCAGTATCATGGCCGAGAACATCATCAAGAGAAGGTAGCCCGGCGGCCGGCCTGTCCGGCGAGTCAGATCCACGATAACCTTGCCGTTTGCCGGCAGGAGGCCGCTTGTTTACATAACTATCACTTCGGGATGTATGGGTGGAACGGCTGATATCGGAGTCCATATCGCCAAGAAGACGAGACAGAATTTTCTCCCTGCTGTCATGACCTGTTGCGCAACCGGAGAGCAACAGCGTCAATGCCGACACAAACACAACACTAATAAACACAGACCTACTACTCATAAATTTTACCCGAAAAAGCGACTAATTGGTGACTTATCACGTCCTTCGTACTACACTATGCACCCAAACACGAGAAAAAAACCATTTCACCACCTAATTCCGTTTTTTCTCTTCCCGATTGATTTTCATCAGCAATTCAGACGCCCTCGAATTCAATAACGAAGAAATACCTTCACGTTTTTTGATTGCCTGAAGCTCCTCTTTGGCCTGTTCAATGTTCCCCATTCTGAACATCACTTCAGCGGAATTTAAACGCACTTCGACAGCCGCATAGCTCTTGTTGTTCAACAATGACAAAGCCTTGGCCATATAGCGGTCTGCAACTCCGACCTGACCACTCCTCAAATGAACCATAGCCGCCGTATCATAAACCACAAATTCATCACCCGCGATCTCAAGCAGTTTCGGCAACAAAGCCCTCGCCTCCCCTATAGTCTCTGGATCCTGAGCCAGGTTGTACACAAGATTGTTCAGCACCTTGAAGTTGTCAGGATGAAGATCATACACGTTCTTCAATATGCGAACCGCCGTCTCAGGCTCCATCTCATGCCTTGCTGCCTCCGCCGCCAGCATTAATGTCCCGACATTAGTATCCTTATTTATTCCTCTTCGGAATAAGTCATTCATCACTCTCTTTGAACGAGCAATATCACCCATAGCAAACAACGCATACCCCAAACCCTCAGTCCATTGATCTTCCTTCGGAAAACGCTCTTCAAGATACTGCAGAGCCTGCACCATATCGGAATCCGTTGTGCGGGTAAAAGATTTAATTGCAATAACCATCCTGTAGAAAGGCGTCGCGTCCAACGCATGCTCCGCACCAAGCAATGCACATTTTAACGCCCATTTCGTATCACCAACCGCAAATGCACTTTTCATCCCAAATATATAAGCCGGAACATACCCGTCCGCAACATCAACAGTGTGTCTGGCTAGAACCTCAGCCGAAACAGTCAAGCTCTCTCTCAATAGAAAATCCCCAGCTCTCACAAACACACCAATAGAAAATTTACCGTTATCAACAATCGCGCGCATTTCTATCAGCAACTTGCCGTCCAGCACGTCCTTGTCCTCCTCCGCATTACAGCGGGACACCAAGGATGCAAGCCATACAATAGAATCGTCAGGACATGCCTTGCGAGCGGCATCGACAACATCCGCATCACCAGCGGAAAGCCCAATCATCAGCCGATGAAGCATTGCAGATTCGGGAACAAACTCCAACGCCCGGCTCACCACCTTCATTGCACCAGCATGATCTTTCTGCCTTGCCAGCATACTGGCCAAGCGGCTAAGAGCGGCTGCCTTCTCAAGATCATTCCGTGCGATATCCAGCCATGCGTCAATATCAGACGCCTTAGCTACCCCGCGTTTCCTATACCAGTTGGCAACAAGACGGTCGTGCCCCTGAAGAAAAGAACCTTTTCTCTCTGCTATGCCTTTCTCAATCCTCGCCGCCTCAGCATCCATCTGCTGATTAGTCAATGGTACCGGCCATACAGGATCTACCGTTTTCTCGGCAGGTACTACCCGCGCCACACCGTCAAAGCCAGGCCGCAAAACAGGACGAAAACCACTTTCCTTACTCAACTTCGCGGATGCGCTATACCTGCCGGTGTCTGACAACAATTGCGTCATGACCCGACTATCGACCGTATCACCCAACTCCTTAAAAACATGCAGTGCATCTTCCTTGAAATCAAAAGCCATCCAGATCATGCCTTTTAGCTGCTTCACTTCCGGCGAATCCGGATACTTGAGAATCGCACGGTCAGCCACCGCCATGGCCGCCACGGCAAAATCCAGACTCATCAAAACGTTTACATAACTTACCTCAGCATCCAGCACGGGATAAGATTCATCGCCATAATACTCACGCAGAACCTCATACGCCTCGTCCCATTTGTTTCCCCACCCATAAAACGTCGCCTGCTTGAGAAGGCTCTCACCCTTGAGTTCAGGATATTTCCGCGCCACATCATCCTGCACCAGATGAGCCCGCTTAAAATCGCCAGTGTACGCCAAGACCATCGGGTAAGACACATGCATCCTCTTGGAAAGCTTCTTCTCTTTTTCGAGCTTTTGCAGTTCTGCCAGAGCTAAATGCATATAATCAACCCTGCTCTTAATGCCTTCAGCACTCATCGCGGACACCATGGGTACAGATTCCCATAAAGAGCTGTAAGGCTCTATATCTGCCGTAAGCTTAAACAAGGGGCGAACATTAATAAGGTCGTCCCTGTCGCCTTCCAGCCCAAGTTGATGCTTACGGAAAATCAACCATTCATCCATATGCTGAGCCACTGCCAGATAAACCATGGGATCCTGCGGATCCAGACTGCTAAGTTTGGAATATGCCAGCCAGGCAAGATCAGGCCTCCTTAACTGCATGGAATAATCGACATATGCCGCCAGCCTATCAACATCCAGATTGTCGATATTGTCGCGCAGACGAGCATCAAATAATTCCACCCATTCGCCGCCACCCTTCCTTTTAGCCAACTCAAATAAACTGGTCAACAAGCGGACCTCATCCGGCCACCTGGCCAAAGAGTGTTTCATCACTTTTCCAGCTACACCGAACTTTCTTTCCAGAATATTCGCCTTGATTGATACCAATGCCTGCGTAAAGTCATTGTACGGAACATCGGTGTTGTCCGCATCAGCTATCGCCGCCCACATGTTGCGAGACGCAAGGTACATAAAAAGCATCCTCACCCGATTGAGCACAGTCCCATCCGATGCCGCCAGAAGAATGTTTCGCCTGACCTCGTCCGGCTTGTCCTGCAGCGCTGCATGCTCGGCCTTTATCATAGCCACCCGAGGCCAGCTCTGAATATCTTCAGACAAACCATCCAGCAGCAAGACAGCCTCATCCACACGACCCAGGCACATCAAGGCCCAGCTTTTCATGATTGTCATCTTCAGACTTAATTTCGGGCCAAACTTTTCGAGCTCTTCAAGTACCAACGCGGGTTTTTCACGCGTAATAAGAACATATATTCGCCGCTCTTGGAGCAACTGGTCTCTTGGCAACAGCTGTAAGGCCTCATCAATCGCCTTTTCCGCCAATGCAGGATTGCCCTTCATAAGACCATCAGCCACATCATAATACATCATAGCCCTGTGATACGGCCTTTGCTTATACAGAAAAAATGCCGTGCCAAGCAGAAGGAACAACACCAGTAACACGTATTTTCCCCAGGCAAACACGTATTGCCAGAAAACAGGAAAGATCGATGCTTTATCCGCCGGCTCCGCTTCACCTGCTTCAATAGCTTTTTTCGTCGTCCGCTTCCTGGAAATAAACTTCCTCCATAGCACCACTTCCATCTGAACAAGCAGAATGGAAATCAAAAGGAAAATACCAAGAGTATCATGAAGAAATGTCCCACCCCAACCTTCAGGCATGTTATCAGCCCATAAGACCATGAAGGATACACGCAGAATATTAAGCGCCATGACCTGCACCAACCCGAGAAACAGGAATACCAACACATTATACCACCGCACCCGCATCAGGATACCTGTGCCCAACACACACAACATAACCGTCACCGCAGTACGCATTCCGCTACAGGATTCAGGTACACCAAAAATACTCAACCCCGTATGCAAGATCATCCCATCAACCCACACACGCTCATTTAATGTATGCAGAATCCGCTCCGCCCCGGTGACCGACATCCATTGCATCGCCAGCTCAAACTTGCCGAAGATCTGACCGGGCAACGGATGCACCCAATAGAGAATAAACACCGCCAGCAGAACATCACGCTTATACCCTGCCGGAAGCGCCCATGCCAGACAGGCATATAACAGAAGCACAATCCCCAACCACTCGAACTGGTTTACGCCGAATATTATACCAGCCAACGCAAGCACAACACCCACGCCAGCGGCAATAATTGGAGTGGAGGAGACCAGCGCTGAAGATGATTCACCCTCGCCATCACGCTTCGGACGAAACATGATGAGCGGGGCAAACAACGTTCCCAGAACAAAGCGTAGAATCCAGTCTTCATTCGCGCTGATTCTGTTCAGATTACACAGAACCCATGTCGCAAACAGTGCGAATGACACAAATAATACTGTTTTCCTGGCTCGACTCATAATACTCCTGATTCTCAAAAATCATGGGCATATACAAACATCGCCTCATACATGTCACGAGTGTAATCCAAATCCTCGGAATCACTCATTCTTTCTACATGCTGAAATGATGTTCTGAAATCTATTTTCTTCGTCAACGCAAATGTTGTCCCGACCCGACCACTCCAGGTATCATAGTCAGTACTCCACTCAACATCAACACTTTCAGCACCTGTATCGAATGCGGCATCGAATTCGTTGTCTCTGACCGCATACATCGCATCGAAATCCAGGGTAAGGAAGCTGAGTAGCTCCCGGGAAATCCTGAGACTGTTCGCCCAGTTCACATATTTACCGGATACATCCTGACTGGTCTCCACCAAACTCTGTTCAGTAGTCAAAGATACAGTCGTAAACAGGCCCGACCACATAAGCCTGTAATACAGCACATTCCATATCTCGAACGTACTCGTAAACCCACCACGATGACTTCTGGCAAAACCGTACGAATGCTGAAGATTCTCGCTTGCCACAGTCTCAAATGACAAACTTCCTATCGCCGACGAAGACACATCCGGACCGGCAAGAGGAACCTCCGAACCATCATCGGACTTTTCCGTGCCATCAGAATACCCTAACGAGATAGCCACCATGGTTGCTTTCGCAAGTGCAGCGGAAGCGAACACAGAAGCATTGTACGAGCTGAAATCACCCCGATTGGTGGTAGCATAATCGGCCTGGACAGCTCCGACACGTACACCCGCACTCATGAATATGCTGACTTTCTGCTCATATGACAAATCTTCGCTCCACTCCACACGCTCCTGATCATCAAACGTGTCATTTCCTATCGGAATCTCATCCACCCTCTTGACGTTGAAGTGCATATTCTTGCCCCTCGCCACCATCCAATCCAGATCCGCCCCAACTTCATTCCGAAAGTTTTCGTACCGCTGACCACCCTGATCGTCCATAAAACCGCGCGTATCCACATAGTCCGTACTGTATCTGGCATTCTCATAAAGAAACAGCTTGAGGAATGGTGAAATGGCTATTTCTGATGACAGCAACCCCTGCATCCCTTCTTCAACCAAATCGAGATACAGCTCCTCTTCCTGCGTGCCAAGCGGATAATACCCATACACAATCTTACCCGATAAATCCAAGTCGATGTTTCTGGTAAGCAAAAGATAGTTTCGGAAGTTAAGAGTGGTTATCAGCGGAAATTCCTCACCATCTTCCAGAATTACGCCACGCTGATTCGCAAAGAGAAAGTCAGTTCCTTCCCCCTCGCCCGCAGTATACCTGTAGCCTGCCGTCTGACGAATCGACAGGTTGGAATAAAACGGCCCAATCCTGAGTAAAGCATATTCAGGTACAGCAATCTCACGATGATTATCAAAACTCAACTTCTGCGCCTGCGCATTTAGCACCACCAAAACAAGCAACACGACCAGTAATAATATTTTCTTAAACAACTTCATGTTTTTCACCACGGAGACACGGAGATTCAGGAGAGAGGCTTGATTAATTTCTTTCTGCCTGAGGCGGATTCAAAATTTCGCAAGTATTGCTTTTGGTAAATCTCCTCTCGTACCCCTCCGTGCCTGCGTGGTTTTTCACCTTCACCACCTACTCTATTTCCTGACGTATACCTTCAACTTCGTATCAGCCTGACCAAACGGCTCTATCTCCCGAAAAACTCTATACTTCTTCTCTAACGTCTCTTGCAAAAAGAATCTTTCCACCTCCGACAGCTCTGTCACGGCCGGAACCTTAACAGAAAACCCATATCCACTCACAGCCGCCACCGGCGCCTTGGACTGCTCGATAATCTCTATCAACATTTCTCTGTTCATAAGCTTGCAGCGCTCGGCACGATCCCTGGGCCAGTCGGGAACATAACTGAACGGACCCAATTCCATACCGCGCGGAACATCAAGCCCCGCCTCGACAGCCAAATATATGTCCTGCGTGAGTATTTCCGAACTTTTGCCAGATAGATCTTTTATGTTTCGGGCCACCTGCCGAAGAACTTCGATCGGAGGCTTTTCACGCATACGTACCCAGAGCCGATCCTTACCCGTCACAAACCATCCACTGATCTGAGGAGACGACATCACCGAGGCTACACTCAGGAAAAATACCGCCGCGCATATATGCATTAACTCCGGTGCCATTACCCAGGACAAATATACCGCCAACGCCACCGCGAACAAGGGGAACACGTTGACCTGATAATCATCATACGGAAACGCAGGCAATATCTGAACAATCGCCACTGCCAAAGCACTTAACGCAACAACAACCAATATAAACAAATTCCTTGGAACTCGCGATGGCGAGAAGGTGGCGCGATGAAACAAAACGTATAAACTGATGATGATTAAAAGACTGAAAGGCACAAAATACGCTGCCAGCAATCGAAGTGCGGATCCGCCTTTCAACATCAGAACCATCATCAGACCGCCAACCTGCCTGCCTACATGATATTCAAAAAGACCAAACAGAAACCCTTCGGGAGCCAAAAGAAAGAACGGCAGGAACACAGCGATCAACGCCGCGCCGGCGCCAAAAATGAACCCTGACACCACAGCCCCCCTTCCAAACGGCAATATAGACGTGATGATATGGTCCGGCACGATTTTCTCTTTCTTTGCATCATGCGTATCATATTCTATGCTGCGTATCTTTCTGCTATAGAAAAAACACCAGAGAAGCAGAACCGCTACAACAGGAATCACAATACCCACTGAAGTACGAACCCCGGCAGCCAACGCAAACAACACTCCTGACAGAAAAGCACATAACCCGCCCCGACGCCCTTCCGCATAACTCAACAAAAGAAAACCCGACACCAGCAACAGCGAGGTGAGAGAATATGTCTTCACCACGGACGTGAAATACGCCTGATACGCATTGATCCCAATCAGGATCACCGTCAGCATGGCCGCACAGGATTGCCGAGTCAATATCGCCGATCTCCGACGAGGTGCAGACATACGGAACGCCAGCCAGGCAGAAAGAAACATGCTCAGAAAACCAAGCAGCATCGTGTAAAGTCGTCCACCCAACACCCCCCAACGCTCAACCATCGGCCAAGCCCAGGAATAAACAAACGGCATCACAGGACCTTGAGTGAAAACAAAATCGCGATACGGAATATTCCCCTGAGAAACGAGCTTTGCTGCATAAAGATACCAGCCTTCATCCTGATTCAACTCCCCCATGTACAGGCTGGATAAATGAAGTACAACAACGACAACAATTGCCGCACCCCACAAAAGAACAGACCAAAGGGTAAATACGCTAAACTCCCTTAATAGCCCGGTTTTCTTCATTCGGTTCATAATAATAATAATAATATATCAGGAGCCCGGATGTACTAACTCCAGACCCTTTTTACACAACGGACAACCCACCGCCTCATACGTTACAGGCTCGATCTCAAGCAGATTGAACTGATTGTAATCAAACGACGCTTTACCGCCGCTCCTATCAACAAGTAAAGCGATGGCCGCAACTATCCCACCCCTGCTCTCAACAATATCAATCACTTCCTGAACACGCCCGCCACGGGTAACAACGTCCTCAGCTATTACCAACCGCTCACCTTCCTTTATGTCAAACCGCCTTAGAACAAGCTTGTCATCCTCTTTCTCTGCAAAAATTGAACGTACATCAAGCGCTTTTGCCACCTCGTGACCAACCGCAATACCGCCCATCGCCGGCGCAATAACAGTATCCACCTCAAAATCAGCACCGAGCTCAGCACGCATCCTGGAAACCAACTCACCACAGAGCGTCGACGCATGTCTCGGGTAACACAAAACTTTCGCGCATTGGAAAAATGCCGGACTATGCAATCCAGACCTCAATTCAAAATGCCCCTCCAGCAAAGCGCCAGTACCCCGAAAAATATCCAAAACCTCTTCCCTGTCCATTTTGTCCCCTATGTTTGAGCCTGCTCCCACCTGTCGCAGGCTCAGTTATTAGTTATATGTTATTGGTTATTAGTCTTAAAACATCTATTCACATATGACTTTCAGCTTACCAACCACCACCTTCACAGACAACCAATAACTATTAACTTTTCCCTATTAACTAAATGATGCGCAAAGCGCATCATTTCTCCAGCCTAATTCCCCTGCGAATATACGTCGGAATATCACCATCCTCGCCATCCAGAATAGACGGTGCCGCCCCCTTAAATCGATCCATACCAGCCTGCTTGATGGTAAGCTTCTCCTGCATTCTCGCTGCCTTCTTCTTCCTGGTGGATTTCGCTGTGCTCGCAGCCTGCTTTCTGGTGTCGATTCTATCATCGAATGACTCATGAACACCCTCTGCCTCCACCGCATCCAACACAACATCAACCGATTGTTCTTCCGTATCTCCTGAAATCCATTTCTCAGATGTCACCACAGTAACACCCAGCTTGCCCTTCCAGGCACTATCAACCACCGTACCCATGGAAACATTACAAGAGGAGGAAACCGAAGCCGTCACCGAAGCCATCACACTACTGATATCCTTTAACGTAAGATCATCGCCCCCCACAATACTAACCAGGAGCGATCTGGCAGAACTGAGCACTTCACCGCCATCGACAAGAGGCCCATTCAACAACTCACTTAAAGCATCCTGAGCTCGATTCTTCCCCTGCCCCTGACCATACCCGAAAGTACATATCCCGCCACTGGAACGAACCACCTTGCACAAATCAGAAAAATCGAGATTGATAAATCCAGGCTGAATCAACATCTTGGCAATCGAGGACACTCCCTTCGCCAACACCCGATTAACCTTGTCAAAACTTTCGGAAACTTCAGCCTCTCCAACAAACTCCGAAAGCCGATCGTTGGGTATCAGGATTAAAGCATCAGCAACCTTATTCAAAAGCGGAACCGCACGATCAGCCTGTGCTTTTCTCTGAACACCCTCAAAACTAAACGGCAAAGTGGCAAAACAAAGCGTCATCGCTCCCGCCTGCCGAGCCGCTTCCAAAATAACCGGCGCACCGCCAGTACCCGTCCCTCCACCAAGACCAACAACAAGAACCACCAGACTGACATCCATACACAACGCCGTTATCTTGACAATATCTTCCTGCGCCGCCTTGCGACCAACCTCGCTGTCGCCGCCAGCACCCAGCCCATTGGTCAACGAAGGAGCTATCTGCATCTTCATCGATGCCGACGTCTCCTCCAGCGCTCTGGCGTCAGTGTTGATCGCCACAACCGACAATCCATCCTGAGCAATCCCGGACATACGCTCAACAACCTTGTTGCCGCTGCCACCTAATCCTATTACACATACTCTACAAGACATAAATAGACTACGGGCTACAGACTACAGACTACGGACCATGAACTGTGGACAGTGGACTGTGGACCATAACTCGCTCCTCTTTTTCATTTTCTTCCCGCAACATTCCCCTCCTTGGAGGGGCGCCGTCAGGCGGGGTGGGTTCTCCCAATTCTCCATTTATCACGTTCTTGGACGAAGCCGGATCACGCATCCCTCATCTCAACAAATCTTTCAGCCATCTTCCCAACATCGAGGAGCTTTCCTGCCGCACAGCCGTCTTGAATCCATACTGAACCAACCCGCAACAGGTTGCGTATTCCGTCCCATGTGTCGTAGTAGCCAGCCCACTCACGTTCCTAGGCTTCCCTATGGTGCATGGCATTTCAAATACTTTCGAAGCAAGATCCCTCACCTCTTTCAAATGAGCACCGCCGCCAGTCAATACAACACCAGCCCCAACCTGATGCATCGAACATTCACTCTCAATCTTATTCCGTATCATGCTGAATATCTCATCGCAACGCGCATTAATCACTGTATTCAAGGACGCCAAGTTGACCTTGCAACCCTGAAAACCCGCTTCAGCCGGAAGTGATACATGTTTATTCCCAGTGTCACCAATCAGCGCACAACCATATTTACATTTCAACGCTTCCGCCTGCAGCCTCGGTATGTTAAACGCCATCCCTATATCATTAGTAATATGGTCACCCCCAACACCCAACGCACCACCTGTAGCCATGATGTTATTCGCGTTAACCAAATAGTCGGTCGTACCAGCCCCGAAATCTATGATTATGGCACCAGCCTTCTTCTGTTCACCAGTCAATACCGAAAGTGCGGAACACAATCCACTGAAAGCAACATCCTCGACATCGACCTGCATCGAACCCACTACCTTTATTGCGTTCTGTAGACGGCTCCTCAAACCATGAAAAAGCAACATATCCAGCGAAAGTTGAGCGCCCTCCATCCCCTCAGGCCTGATAACCATCTCCTGACCATCAATACAATAATGCTGACATATTGTATGGAGGACCTCTCTGTCGGGATTCAATTGAACCGCCCGAGCCACATCCATAACCTGATCAACATCATCCTCGGTTATCTCCCTGTCGGGATTCATTATGGGAACAGTTCCGCGATTTGTGACACTCTGAATATGCCCGCCGGATACCGCCAGATGAACCCGCGCAATAGAAACTTTGCTCGTCTCCTCAGCCTGCGCCAACGCAGCACGCACACACATCCCCGCGTTCTCAAAATCCACAATCTCACCCTTGCGGACACCCAGAGCCTCATGATTACCTATTCCGGTAACCATTATATTGCCATGCTCACGCATCTCGCCCACAAGAGCGACAACCTTAGATGTCCCAATTTCAAGTGCTACAATCGGTGCTACTGCCATTATTCTCTATTCCGCTACCACATCATTATCAAGGGTAAGATTAAACCTGGTCTTCCGCCGTCCCTGGTCAGACTCAAGTGTTTTTGCAAATTTATTAAGCTTAAGAAACAATTCGCTGCGAGACTCATCAATCTCCTCACCCATCTTATACCACGAAAGAAGCGCAACCTTATTACCAGCCAGCCATAGAGTGATCTTTTCGCTATCACCTACATCGATGGACTTTATGTCTATTGCCTCAAACCGGAGGTCATTGCATATATCAAGCGTCTGAATTGCCGCGTAAGTCATCCCTTCAGCTCGCGAGCCAGGCCTGAGCCTCACTCCCTTATTGCCATATACTACCGGCAACCGATCAAGATCGGTCTTCTTTACAAAAACATGACCATCTGTGTCCGCAACCAGAATACCAGCCCGCCCGATTCTCGCAATAGGCTCACGCTCAATCACCTTTATCCGTAAAGTGTTCGGCAAGTGACGTCTCAACTCCATGACCTTTACATTATGCATGTCTTGAAGGAAAGCTGAACGTATCTTTTGAACATCTATATCGAAAATGTTCATTCCAGGCGTCAGCTGAGCATACCCCCTGATCAACTGCGGCGTAACCTCCCCATTCGGATCCACAACAATCTCAAGGTTTCTGAGCGCAAATAAACTGTTCTCCGTGAACAACACCTTCTTACCCGCGCCAAAAACGAACCAGAGAACAAAAACAATTGCCACACAAACAAATGGCAATAAAACAAATGCGGCAAACTTCTGCCGAGCCATCTTGCTTTGAACATCAAGACGGACATTCATCTTCAAGACAGGCTTCTTCCGCTTCTTATGCTTCCCCATCAACCTGCACCCTAACATCTCTTCATCTTCAAACCACATAAGATTCCTCGTTCAAACCGTAAATCCTCCAAAGCCTACCATCCGTTTTATCCCGGGCATCTAGCGCCGGGGGGCGCGGGCGGGCAAACCTCTCCAGTGCCTATAATCTATTCACGTTCATCTGCGGTTCCAATTTTTCGTTTCACCTAACCGCCTCTATCGCAATGCGATCGCATAATTCCGAAAAACTTATCCCCGCCTCAGCCGCAGCCTTCGGCAAAAGACTCGTCTCCGTAAAACCGGGTATGTTATTCAATTCAAGAACATAAACATCTCCAGCCTCATCCGCAAGCAAATCCACCCGCCCAAAACCTTCGCACCCAAGCGCTTTAAAGGTTTTCAACGCTGCATCCTGACATTTGACTCTGATTTCCTCGTCTATACAAGCCGGAACAACATAATTGCACATCCCAGTGGTATACTTAGCCTCATAGTCATACCAGCAATCTGGCGCTTCTATCTCCACAACAGGCAATACCTCATCTCCCACAATACCTACAGTAAGCTCTCTGCCCCGTATATATGCCTCAACCAACAGCTCCGGACCATATAAATATGCATCAGCCGACGCATCAGCCCACTCTTCTTCAACCTGCACCTTGTGAACACCAATACTGGACCCCTGGCTGACTGGCTTCAAGACAACAGGCAAAGGCAAGCTTCTAACGGCACCTTCCTTGAGTACCTCATAGTCAGGCGTAAGCACCCCATGCTCAATCAATCTCTCCTTGCTCAATATCTTATCAAAAGCCAGTCGACTCGACTCTGCACCCGACCCCGCATACGGAACCCCCATGGAATCAAGAATAGCCTGAACCTGTCCATCCTCCCCGAATTCACCATGCAACGCAATAAATACAACATCACATCCATCAGGAATCACCAACTCACGTCCCACAACATCAACCTCGTCAACATCATGACCCGCATCACGAAGCCCGCGCGCCACAGCCGCCCCGGACCGCAACGAAACCTCACGCTCAGCCGACGGACCACCTTTTAAAACCGCAATTTTCATAATTAATCGTTCATAACCACCCCGCGGACAACTCTCTCCCAAGCCCACAAGCCTCTTCACGCCTCAATCACAATCTCTTCTTCCAGCTCAATCCCATATTGATCAAGAACTTCAGCTTTCACAATCTCTATCAGCGCCTTCACATCCGATGCAGAAGCACCCTTCTCCGTCACAATAAAATTACCATGCCCCTCGTACACGCGCGCGCCCCCAATCATCCTACCCTTCAGCCCCGCCTCATCAATCAACTCACCAGCCGTCCGCTTGTCCGCCGAAACCCCGGCGGGATTCCTAAACACCGACCCAGCTGAGCGCAATCCCCGCATCCAGGCCCGCTGATCCGAACGCTCTTTCCGAAGCTGCCCAATGACTTCGCTGGACCCCTCGTCAAGATGGAATCCGACCTCAAGCAGTATCATATCACGAATGGTTCTACAGCAGCGGTACTCCCACTCAAGCTCTTTCCCTTCGACTATACATTCCTCGCCCACACTATTCAAACATCTAATCCAGGAAACCCGCTCAGATATTTCCGCACCAGCAGCCCCGGCATTCATCCGCACCAGCCCCCCTATCACACCGGGCACACCCTCAAGAAACTCTAATCCAGTCAACTCATGCTCTTCCATCCATCTCAGTAACTTAGCCACCGTCACCCCAGAAGCAACGGTAATAACCGTTGCATGGTTAATGGTTGATGGTTGATGGTTGATTCTTTTGAAAACTTCGCCGGTTAAGCGTGCGACGACACCACGTACGCCAAGATCGCTGATCAGAACATTGCTCCCCCCGCCAAAAACATGAAATGGAAGGGTCTGGCTGTTTGCCCATTTTATCAAATCAACAAGCCCGGCCTCAGTCTCCACTTCAACCCATATATCCGCCTTTCCACCAACCCCAAAAGTAGTCTTCTTCGCCAAGTCTTCATTATATTTCACTTCGATATTCGATATTCGGCATTCGATATTCGATATTCCCTCAACCATCTCCCTCTTTGCCCGAAGGGCAATCTGATGAACATCCCCTGCTCCGATGATCAACAACCCATCACCTTCACGCAGCACTGTCCTTAGCTACCCCCAAGCATGATCAAGCCCATCCGCCAATTTCACATTAACCGATGAACCTTGAACCGTTGCTTGCCCGCCATCCTGTCCGCCGTAGCCTTGGCGACGGCGGAAGCCTTGGCGACGGCTGGAACCCTTGAACCTCTCATACAAATCATAAACCGTTCCACCCTTGATCACCTTCTCAGACGCCGCATAGACCGGACATAGCACCAACTCGTCAACACCTTCAAATGCAGCAGGAAAGTCCGCACCCAACGCCAACGTCCGAGTGTAACGATGCGGCTGGAATACCGCGAGCAACCGCTTATGCTTAAGTCTTACTGCAGTATCAACCAGCGCACGTATTTCCGCTGGATGATGCGCATAATCGGAAATCACAACCACACCATCACGATCCAACACCCGCTCAAAACGACGACTCGGCAGTGAAACCACGGCTAACCCATCCCTGACCTCATCAAAACTTAATCCAAGCTCAAAACACACCGCACAAGCCGCCAAGGCATTTAACACATTGTGCATCCCAGGCAACGGCAAAGAGATTTTGCCTTCACTCACCCCTCCGCGCTCAACCATAAACCTCTGCCCAGCTCCATCCTCCCTGATGTCTATAGCCCTGAGATGACAGTTATCGCCCGCTCCGTAGGAGATAATACGGACGGTGGACGGTGGACGGTGGACGGTGGACATTATTGCGTTGATTCCTTCATCATCACCACAATAAATCAGCGCCTTCCGGGTGTTAGCGATAAGACTCTTGAAACAACTTCGAAACCCTTCTTCATCCTTGAAATGCTCCATGTGATCAAAATCGACATTCGTAATCACCGCAATATCAGGCTCATACAAAGCAACAGTCCCATCACTCTCGTCAGCCTCAACTATAATGGGAATGGTTAATGGTTGATGGTTAATGGTTGATGAGACGCCCGCTACGCCGGATAGTGCTGCGCATTCCGCGCCGACGAACCATGACGGCTCTTTCCCGGCAGTCAGCAGTATCTGAACTATCAGTGCCGTAACAGTTGTCTTGCCGTGCGTTCCGCTGACTGCAACAGAAAGGTGACCTTCCAGAAGCTGCGGCAGGATTTCACCCCGGTAAAATACCGGCACACCCATATCCACTGCAGAAACAATATCGGCGCAATCATCAGGAACAGCTCTGCTCCTTATAACCATATCAATCTCATCTGTAACATGACTCCCGTCATGCCCTATCAATACGGCAATATCATTTTCCCTGAGCCAGTCGGTATATTCATTCTCAGCCAGATCACAGCCGGAAACAACATGCCCTCGCTCCTTCAACAACAACGCAAGCCCCGCCATCCCAACACCGCAAAGACCAATAAGGTGAAGATGCAAAGCATCTCCGCCGACTACAGACGTTCCCTTACTCATCATAGATTAACCTCAACAGAATAACCCACATCCATCAGCGGCTCCAATCTCTAACCTCTACTTCGAGTGAAGCACTGGGTTTCAGCTCGACCGTCAACGCCGCCCGCGCACCCACACGCACTTCGCATTCGCCGGGCTTCAACCTCAATCGCGAAATTCTATAATGACCGCGTGAATCGCTCAAACCCTTCACTAAAACATCTCCCTGCCTGACTACAACCTCAACCCCTGCCGCAGGTTTCCCGTCCTCATCAAGAATCCGTCCGTATACAGCCGTGACCCTGTCTCTCAAAATCTCGAGATATTTCATCCCATGCCCGCCATACTTATACCCACCCGTATATTTCGTTCCACCCGTCCCGCGATCGAGGGCCGTAGGCTCCGCCGGCTTCACCGGCTCTATCCCGGTATCTTCATTCCACTCATTCCAGCTTGTTATCATGAACATATTCAAGCGGGAGTCCACGTATTTCAACGCCAAATCATCTATCGACTTCTCAAAGAAAGAACCCTCTTCATCATCCTTGCTCCATCTGCGAGGTATCACGTAATGATCACTCAAAAGCCGGCCGGCCCTGTCATTGTAACCAGGTATGATACCCGGCACAAAATACACATCCCCGCGAACTGCCGCCAGATACTCGTCGTATTTCGAGGAGACATCACTGATGAAAGAACTCTCCGCCCCATAACCAGCCTGATCTTTCAGCTCGTTCTCATACATATTGTAAGACGTTATGGCATCAAAACAACGTATCCTGCCTATTTGCGGCTCCGCAACCAGCGGATACGGAACAGTATCTTTCTTTACTATCGGGGTCACATTCCAGAACACCTCATCGCCAATAAGAAAAACATCATGCCCCCGCTTCGCCATCTCACGTCTCAGCAGCTTCAACGCATGCTTAAAATCCCCAGCCATGGTTCTGGATAAGTAAAGGACCACAACAGGCCGGCCATCCACGCGAAGATATGACGGATGATCAAAAAAGTCGTCCGCCAGGCTGGTCATCTGCTCAATAAATGTATCGGTTACCTTGTCGTCAAACGCTGTCGATCCAATATCAGGATTAAAGCTGAGCGACCAGGTCTCGTAAAAGATACAAAACTTTATATCTTTAATATTGTCAGCTTGCAGGAACACTTCCTTAATATACTCACTCTGACCCGACCTTCCTGGCCACCAGTCAAGCGTCAGAAAATCAATCCCATATTCAGAACACCATGCTATATGCTGCTCAACAACCTTGCTGTCTTTGGAATCATAAAAACCGAGCATGGGATACTGTTTGGGTTCAAGTATACGCCTCAAACAGCCCCTACCCCAATTCCCGGGATACCAGGAATAGTAATGCGCACCAACCATGTACCCATCAACCTGCAGCACCGCCGGCTTATCAGCGCAGCCACAAAAAGCCAAAACCAGAGCAACACCGACCACAGTCTTAACAATAGAAGAAGTTGATTTGCCAGAGGAGCCTGAATTATATGGTATTATTTTCCGTAGCACTCCAACCCACCTCACCCTTCGCCTTGCCAGCCCTCCCGACTGGTCGGGGGCAGGCTGGGCCACCCCTCCAAGGAGGGGAACGTTAATTATCGCTCTCATATCAAGAAGAGTTAAATATACTGTTTTCTTATCAGTAAACCAATAGAAAGAATCAAAAGACTGCATTGCCATAGTCTTAAACAACCCACCCCGTCTCCATAAAAAACTTTTTCTTCTTTAAACATTCATAAATAATCATTAATAATACCAGCTACACAAATCACGAAAGATAAATCATGCGCGAGAAGATATCAGCTTGTATAACAGCCGGCAACGAAGAGAAGAACATCCGTCGATGCCTGGAGAGCGTCAAATGGGCAGACGAGATACTTGTTGTCGATAGTTTCAGTACAGACCAGACCACAACAATATGTCGCGAATATACCAATCTGGTTTACGAACACAGATGGCTGGGCTATATCGGACAAAAGAACCTTATTAAGGGTCTGGCCTCAGGACCATGGATACTGTTCATAGACGCCGACGAGGAAATCTCCCCGGCTCTTCGCGATGAAATTCTCGAGGAATTCAATTCAGGAAGATCCAGCGCCTTTGCCGGCTACGAGTTCCCAAGGATGGTTTTTTACCTGAACAAGTGGATCAGACATGGCGAATGGTATCCAGATGTAAAAATGCGACTCTTCAAGAAGGAATTAGGAACATGCGGTGGCAAGGAGCCACATGACAGAACCACAGTAGACGGCCCGGTAAAGCGTCTGAAGAACGACATATTCCATTATACTTACGAAAATATTGCCGATCAGATTGCCACACTCAACAAATTCTCATCCATCTCTGCCGCCGGACAAGAAGATGAAAACATAAAATTCCGACTCATTGACCTCATGTTCAGACCGTTCATAAGGTTCTTTCGCGGCTATTTCTTTAAACTTGGCTTTCTTGATGGGCTGCCAGGATTCGTCATAGCATTCACATCTGCTTTCGGCGTCTTCAGCAAGTACGCAAAACTCTGGGAACTCAAGCAGGTAACAAACAACTCCCCGAAGAAAAATGAAACGAAACCTTAATACTCTCGCCGAAGAGAAGTTTGATGTTCTCGTCGTCGGATGCGGAATCTACGGAGCCGCAACCGTCCGCGAAGCCGCGCAGAGAGGTCTGAACGCCGCAGTCATCGACAGCCGTGACTTCTGTGGCGCAACTTCAGCAAACAGCCTTAAGATTATCCACGGCGGCCTGCGCTACCTGCAGCAGCTGGACATCATCCGAGTCCTCGAATCCTGCAACGAACGCAGAAATATGATGCGTATCGCCCCACACATCGTTCATCCGCTCCCATGCATCATGCCTACACGCCCTATGTCAATGAAAAGCCAACAGACCATGGCAGCTGCAATGCTGATGTATGACGTCATCACATGTAAACGGAACTCACTCCAGGACGCGGAAAAATATATCCCGCGCGGGCACGTCATATCAAAGGACAATTGCCTCAAGATCATCCCCGGCATAAACCCCGACAATCTTTCAGGCGCAGCCGAATGGTCGGATGCCTACGCAAACAGCACCGAACGACTCTGCGTATCAATGGTCCGGTCAGCAGTCGACGCAGGTGCTCAGGCCGCCAATTATCTGAAAATGACCGGATTCCAGGAATCAAACAGCACCATCACCGGCATTCGCGCAAAGGATATGCTCTCCGGAAAGGAAATAGAGATCAAGGCCGACCTGGTAATACTTAATACTGGTCCATGGACAAATCAGACGCTTTCACTGTTGGACGCACATTCGACCAAGCCAATTAAAGGGCTCGCTCTGGGTATGAATGTCATCGTCAACAAGGAGTTCTCATCGAGATATGCCTTCGGCCTCTCATGCCCCAAAACAAAGGACTCAAAAGAACGACTTCTGTTCTTTATGCCATGGCGCGGAAAAACGATGATCGGAACCTACTATCGCGCGCACAACGGTCACCCTGACGAGATAAAGGTCACGGACGAGGATATTGAACTCTTTTTGAAGGACATTAATAGCGCCTATCCACCAGCGGAATTAACGAGTGACGACATCCTGCTCATCCACGCAGGGCTCCTGCCAACAAAAGAAGCCACACATAATACCACAGAACAAGCAAACGGCAGCGGACCATTACGCGACCCGAAACTCAGCAATCACCCGACTTTCATCGACCATTCAAAAACCGACTCACTCAACGGGCTCCTAACTGTCGTAGGCGTAAAATACACCACCGCACGGGGGGTCGCAGAGAAAACCATCGATATCGCATTCCGCAAGCTGAAACAGAAGCCTAAGCCGTCAATCTCAGCCGAAACACCCTTACCCGGCGGGGACATAAAAGATTACAACGGCTTACTCGCCCATGCCGAACTGAACCATCACCCGGAATATCTCATCAATAACTACGGAACAAACTATAACGACATTATCAAAAACTCAGAAAACGAACAGGACACGCTTAAAGCCGAGATAGAATATATCATTAACGAAGAAATGCCGGAAACCCTGGCCGACCTCATGTTCAGGAGAACAAGCATAGCATCCGCAGGCATGCCGGACGAAGAAACCATAAACAAGGTCGCCGAGATAATGGCTGACAATCTTCATTGGGACGCAGCCCGCATCACAGAGGAAATCCGCCAGACAAAATCCGTTCAATTCCCGGGCTCGGAAACATTTTAAAGGAACAACCATATTATGATAATCGCAGATACACACGTTCACTTCTATCCATGCTGCCTCATCAGCAAAGCCTTTCACGCCTTACTGGGCAATCTTAGCGCACTTGATCCTTCCGCAACAAAAGTCGCATTCCTGACCGAACGCAAAGAATGCTGCTTCTTCTCTGACCTTCGAAGCGGCCGCATCCCCCTGCCCCACATATTCTCCGTGGAAGAAACACCGGAAGAAGGCGCCTTGCGAATATTGGAAGACGGCAAACCTGTACTTTACATCTTCGCCGGCAGACAAACCGCAACAGCCGAACGACTGGAAGTGCTTTCCCTCACAAGCGACACCATTATAGAAGACGGTCTACCCGCACGTGATATCATTGATAAGGTAAACGACGAAGGCGCCATCCCGGTCATCCCATGGGCATTTGGTAAATGGACTGGCAAAAGGCACGGCATCGTCAAAGAACTCATCAGAACTCACAACTCCGACAAACTGCTGATAGGCGACTCGTCAATGAGACCGTCTTTTCTGCCAGCATCACCACTCATCACCAGCGCAAGAAACAAAGGCATACCCGTAATAGCCGGCTCAGACCCACTGCCATTCAACGGCGACGAATATTATATGGGCCGTTACGCCACACTTATAGACGGAACCATCGACGAATCAACACCAGTAACATCCATCCGCAAACTCCTGCGCTCCGGCAACAAAACCATCTCAACCACCGGCTCCCGCTGCAACATCGTCTCAGTCATAACGAGGCAATGCAAGTTGTAACACGAAACGCAATGCGCACTGCGCTCCAGAGCCCATCATGAAAAAGTAGTACACACCTGCCGTTTTGATTCTTGCAACATGCATCACGCATCACGTATCGTACCCATATGAACATTTTACTACTAGCACCACATCCATTCTACCAGGAACGCGGCACCCCCATCGCCGTCGATCTCCTTCTGCGCGTTCTCTCAAAACGCGGCGACAAAATAGACGTCCTCACTTATCACGAGGGAACCGACCGTGATTACGGCCGCAATGTTCGAATCATCAGAATTCCACCCCCAAAATTCGCATCAGGAGTAAAACCCGGCTTCACACTCAAAAAGCTCATTTGCGATTTCCACATGCGCCCCCTGGCATTCAAGCTATGCAAAGAAAATAAATACGACATCGTCCACGCCATAGAAGAAGCAGTCTTCATGGCGATGGAAATAAAAAGCCGGTACAACATCCCTTACATAATGGACATGGACTCTTCCATGCCGGAACAAATCGCCGACAAGCTTTCCCTGATGCGCCCCATACTGCCTCTAATGAGAGCTTTCGAGAGGAACGCCGTCCAAAAAGCGAAAGCCGTCGTCGCCGTGTGCGACGCATTGGCTGACCTTGCCGGAAAATACGGCAACGACAACGTCACCATACTTCGCGACATCTCACTCCTGCCTGACGACCCGCCGGACCTCCAGCCTCCGCTCAAAGAGGAACTCAACATCAAAGGCCTCTGCTATATGTATATCGGCAATCTGGAGAAATATCAGGGCATCGACCTCTTACTCAAAAGCTTCGCTATCCTGCAAGACCAGACCACAGGCGCTGACCTCGTCATCATCGGAGGCGCAAGCGAAGACATCGCTCACTACAAGCTCAGGGCAAAAGAGCTCGGTATACAAAAACACACCCACTTTCTAGGCCCCAAACCCGTCAGCATGATGGGCTCCTTCTTCAAAGCCACCGACCTGCTCGTCTCACCAAGAATCTCAGGCGGCAATACGCCCATGAAGATCTATTCATATCTCGACGCCGGCAAAGCCACTATCGCCACCAACCTCTCCACCCACACACAGGTACTCGACGAAAAAACAGCCGTGCTGGAAAAACCAGAACCCGAACCATTCGCTCAAGGCATGATCCGCCTACTCCAGAACCAACAACTACGCGAAACAATCGCCAAACAAGCCAAAACCGTCGCACAAGAAAAACACAGCTTCGAAACGTTCGAGCGAACACTCAATGAATTGTATGATTCATTGAGCTCGTAACCATGCCGAAGGCGTGGTAACACGATTGCCACGCTCGGACCACAAAGTCCATTATGAACATTCTGTTCATTTTGTCTAAACATCCCAAAGCCTACAATCTCTCATCCTTCCCATCGGCGTTCATCGGCGGCTAATTCTTCCCGACTCATCTCCCCAGAATTATCTCCCCAGCAAACTGCCCCGTATCACCACCTTCAAACGGCTGCAACCAGCCATTAGACATACCCAGCTCCTCCAGCTTATCCGTCACAGCATCATACTCATCCCGCGATATACGCTTAGACAGTTCTGGGAACTCATTTGCGCGCCATGCCGGATAAAACTGACTCATGACGCTCAGATGCACATCCGTCCCAAAACTTTCGCATATATACTCCAACGTCTCCACTGTGCCCGATATATCTCCGGGCAAAATCAACAGCCTCACAATCATTCCGCTTTTGGCCATGCCATCCGCTACAACTAGATTCCCAGCCTGCTTAAACATGGCCCCCGCCGCCGCCCTGTTAATTTGAACATAATACGGAACACCGGAATACTTCTTCGCCATCGCATCCGATGCGTATCTCATATCCACAAGATATATATCCACGATACCTTCAAGCTCCTCTATCAGCTCGACCGAATCATACCCGCCACTGTTATAGACTATCGGCAAATCGAATCCCGCCGCCCGCGCCTGCTCCACTGCAGATATCACCGAGGCGGCATAATGTGTCGGTGTAACAAAATTGACGTTATGACAGCCCTTCCCCTTTAGCTCCAACATCATCTCCACAAGCCGCTCCACCGACTCTTCCGCCCCCTCGCCCTTCTGGCTTATGGAATGATTCTGACAATAGACGCACTTCATACTGCATTGAGAAAAGAAAATCGTTCCAGATCCGTTCTTACCCGAAATCGGCGGTTCCTCACCCTGATGAGGCATGTGAGTGCTTATCCTCGGCAACATACCCGCGCCGCACATACCCGTCTCCCCCGCAGTCCGGTCAACTCCACACCGATGCCCGCATAACATACAATTCTTCAATAACCTTTTAGTATTCATATAGTCAAAGTAGCATCTTTTATTCTGAGCATAGCGAAAAGCCTGCCTGCTTATTAACAGTAAGAAATAAGCAGGCGAGACGCCAGCTCAACTTCACCTATTATAAAACCCATTTTCAAAAACCCATTTTCTTTGCAACTCCACTAGACAGCGCATCGCTCATGATGTAGCATGATTCATTGAATACTCGGAGGTTTGCCATGATTAAAAAGAGCGAAACATCAATTGCATCACAAGGCGCGCGCCTGCATTTTGAGATATCTATCGTACTGATATCCATCATTCCGGTCCTAACGCTGGCTTACATCCTTTTTTCCTCCGGTCAAACCCTCAAAAGCATATCATGGCTTCACTCTGCTCTGATTGCAATGCTACTCCCTATCATCATTTTGGGCTACATAATGCTGAGTTACTATCCCAAAGCCGTCGTGAAACTGAGGGAATACGTAACGCAGGTTGCTAAAGGTGAATTCCCCGACCAAGTGGACCTGAGCGATGTCTCGGATGACCTCATCGCTATCGAAAAATATTTCAATATGGTTTTAGTCGACATGAAAGCCCGAATCACCCTCGTCGAAAAACAAAGCGTCCAGCTTATAGCGGCTGAGCGAGAACGTGTCATGCTGGAAAGTGTAGGCGCCGCATGCCATCACATAGGGCAGCCCGCCACTGTCTTAATGACATCACTTGACGCGCTCAAGACAGGCGAAGATGATCCTGATCGAATGATACTCATTGAATCGAGCATTGAAGCCATAAATGAACTGGGCGAAGTCCTGAAAAAGCTACAGAGTGTCGCCATGTACAAAACAGAAACATATATTAAAGCATCCGACGTCAATACCCCAAAACAAAGTGACGAGAACATTTTAAAGATTTAATCAGAAAGAAGAGAACAAGAAGAAATGAACAAGGTAATCTCAATTCTGCTATTTGCCATGCTCAGCACTGGATGCGCAACGAAGCAATCCCCATGGGCGCAATTCCTGGACAACTACCCGATACCACGCGGTTTAACATCACGGATGGCCACCCTGATGGAAATCAAGCAATACGCCTTAACCCTTCCCGTCCCCCTACCCTCATCCACGCCATACGACAACAACCATCAGCGTCAGGATGATTACCTGAGAGGCTTCAAAGACGGCTGGTATTATGCGGTAAGCGGGAACGACCAACGAATGACACAAGCCTTCGTCAACAAAACCCCGCAATGGGCACGCGGCTTCGAAGCCGGCAGAAAAGCCTACTCCGAACCCCTGACACGATTCTACGCCCGCCTGCAAAAAGACATGCGTAATATGCATAGGTAGCAAACATAGAGCTTTGGTAGAGCTTCGGGTTTATCAGACCCCACACTGGGCATGTTCTTTATTGGGGTTTTTTCACCCTAATGATTCCGCCTTCTTGCCTGCCTTATTCAGGGCAAACTTCGTCAGCACAATAATCCCCACCGCAAATAATCCTTCGGTCAGGATTGTCCAGACGTGGTGAATGCTCCACCAGCCTTCGGACCAGCGTAGACCATAGAAAATATAAAACGGCAGCTTGAAGCGCGCGTCGGTTAGCGGCCAGAATAACATCTGCCCCCTGCCGTATCCAAGAACATCCATGGTGACATGAATTAAGACACAGGCGGCTGTTAACGCATAAGCATAAACGTATCGTTCTCGCTCATGCGGAGATTGGTCTATTGGAGAATTGGATGATCGGAAAAGAAGGAATTGAACAAGAAATGCAAGAGGGACTGCGGCTAGCAGAAGGACAAATATACTGTGGGAGTAGTAGTTGTGGAAGGGTTTGAGATTGCCTGTAAATAGCCCTGGGATGCAATCCATGTCGGGAAGTAAGGAGAGGAAGATGCAGGTAAACAGGAGAAACCCACCCCGCCTGGCGGCACCCCTCCAAGGAGGGGATGGTTTTACTTCGGGATTAACCCTCGTCTTCGCCGTCCACTTGCTGCGTAAGCAGCAATAAATGACGTAGCCGACTGAAATATGCGCGATTGGTGAGGGCATTAATCATCCTGTTATTCATATCCAAAGCCTACTTGTCCCGGCATAGCAGAAGGCGACGCCGGATATTCATCCCATCTGTGAAGATCCCGGGCGGCGCGGGCGGGCAAACTCTCTCTCCCTACCCATCTCTCTTCATCAATCCGCGGTAGTATTCTTCCATCTTGTGAATAGCGTTCATGCCGTCGAATGTACCGGATAGTTGCCTGGATGCGTCCCGCAACCTGTTCTCCAAGTCTTTGTCACCCAATATCCGCCCCAATAACCCTGCCATCTTTTCATCATCTCCAGGCTCAAACATCAAAGCGTCTTTCCCATCAGTCAGTATCTCACCCTGCCCGTCTGCCGTTGACGCTACAATCGCATTACCAACCGCCATCGCCTCATACAGGGTATTGGGAGTGCCTTCCATGTGACTGGGAAACAAATGTACATCGAAGCATTGTATCACGCCCAGGGCATCACGCCTGAATCCCAGAAACTGAACTTTCTTCTCAAGCCCATTCTCCGCTACCCACTCACGCAATACATCTGCATACGCCCCGTCACCGACAACCCACATGCAGGCGGAAACATCCTTCTCCAACAATCTGACCAATGCCTTGAACGCATCTATATGACCTTTATGACTCTCCAAGCGCCCAACAATGCCTATAACCTTCTCTCCAGCCTTCGTGCCATGCTCTTTCCGGGAATGCTGTTTCCACTGCTCATCAATCCGGGGAATGTCTTTCATGAGTATCCCGTGATACAGTACCTTGACCACGTCAGCCTTCATATACCTCTTTTCGATGCAGAACTGTCTACTGGATTCGGATACCGCCAAGGCGAGCTTGGTCGTCTTCCCAAGAATCCATTCAATAGGTCGCTGATACCAGGGCACCACAAGCGTATTGCATCGCTCATGGACAATAACAGGTATGCCTTTGATCAATCCGGCTATCCGACCCCATGTACAGGCGCCGTACCCATGCGCGTGAATAATATCAATCTTCTCAGCATCCAACAATTTCAAGAGCGAGGTAAGATTACGCAAATCGAATTTGCCGTACCCTAGATAGAAGGGCGTCAAGCCCAACCGCTCCATTTCTTCAGCAGCCTTGTCCCTGGCCTTGCGGCTACAGAGCAATACCCGGAATTCGGTTTTATCGAAAGCCGGCAGCCACCATTGAAAACCACGAGCAACACCATGCAATGATGCTTTCTCGCCGCCGAAATGTTCACAAAGTTGTAAAATAGTAATCATAAGATCGTTCAAATCGTTCAAGCCTGCCACGCCATAGGCGTGGTCGTTTAACCCACCCCGTGGTATCACTTCGCTCATTTGCTCCGAGGATGCGCGCGATTCTCCTGACGAATCCCGGCATCTTACCGACGGTAATGACGCAATAGCGCTACTTCCGCCCGTAGATTGTCCGAACCAAGGAATTGGTCGCAACAGGCTTTCTCAATCTCACGATCGCAGTCGTGAACGAAAATATCACCATCATCGCTGACCAGTTGTGATGCCATATAAATACTTCGCATTCGCCCAGGCGAATCGGGCTTAGAGCCGTCGGGCGCATCGACAAAAATAATATCCCATTTTTCTTTCTCGACCTCTTCGACTAATGGACCGCCTAAACTCGAGGGGTCAGCAAGCAATTCTTTGTATTTAGTGACACTAGTCTGATAATCGACCAGAAATGCGGAAAGCTGACTGTCGCGGCCCATCATGATATCAAGCCATATCTTATTATCTTCGAGAAAAACAGTAGTACCACCCTCATTCAACCTGGTCCAGAAGGGAGCATCGTTGCCAAGTCCGAAGACTAACATGCGACAGGGTCGCTTAGAGACTATAACTTGCGAAATGAGAGACAGCTCTGCACGGCTAAGCTGTATACGATTGACCTGACGCATGCATTCCAATGCCCAGGGCTCAGGCCGACGCACGCCAAGCTGAATAAATGGCGTCTTTACAAATTGCGGGATACACCTGGATATGGCTCGCATTAGGAATTCTTTCAGTCGGTAACACACAGACCACCATGGCCTGAATTTCGAATAACTATGTTGTTTTCAAACACCTGAGTCAAGTTCCTTTCAGATTGTCACGCATTCCGACGCAAAACAAAGGCGATCAACTCCTCCTTGTCGTTCTTGGTCAGAATAAAGAGCCAGCTGACCATATAAAAGGCAAGTACCCCAGCAAGCCCCGACCCAATTCTGAGCGCAAAAGAATCTGGCATTATCGAGAGCAACAGTATAAGCACACCCAACCCTGTTGCTATCCATATCTTTCCTATAACCCGCACAGCATCATCAAGAAACTTTCCTGCAGCCACAAACATCGCAATGTAATCAAACAGCATACGGACAGTCCAAGCCGCCGCCGCCCCCATAATACCCATCTTACCTATAAGCACCCAGGCCAGAGCAAAATATAACGGTATCTCCAGAAGATGTATTTTAGCTGAGATGTCAGGCTTGTTAACCGCCTGTATCATGAACCAGGGGACACGCGCCAGACCGTGAAGAAACACACCAACCGTCAAACAACGCATGACGGATGACCCTTTCTCGGCATATTCCTGACCCAACCATAAATCAAGTCCCTCAGGCGCTATCAACAGAAGTCCCATGATAACAGGAAAGAAAGCGAGCATCAGATACACAACGCCACGCTGAAACAAATTGGAAAGCTCCTTCCTGGAGCGGGCATAAGCACTGACCATTGGTGGAAAAATGACCGATATCCATGCCCGGGGAAACATGAACAGCCTGATTACTACTTCCTCCGGAATAAGATAAAAAGTACCAATGCCAACGGAATGTATCACCCCTATTAAAAGTCTGTTTATATTGGTCATCAGCGGAACAGCCATATTAGACACGGTCATCCACCCACCAAAACGAAGCATCGAAACAGCCTCGCTCCTGTCCCATTTGACCGCAGTCCGTAACTCGGGCAAAACAACAAGCGATGCAATAAAACACGTGATCAATACCGCAACACGCCCAAACAGAAGTACGGCAACGATGACAACCAGATTGTTTGTAAAGGGCAAAACGCAGACAGGTGCGACAAAACTGTATACCGCCGCTGGAATTCTGATGATATTAAGAAGCTTGAAACTGTGACATGCCTCAAGCACACCAACTAAACCGACATTCATGACTACTATTGGCATGCCAATGGCGACAACAAAGAACGCCCTCATTACTTCAGACCTGAGCGCCTCATCTATTTTCAACCACCGCCCGGCAAGAACAGGCGAGCAACCGGCAAGAATAACACCTGCCATCACCCCGAATGCAAGCATCATGATGATTGACGTCCAGAAGACACCGGGCAGTTCGTTCCGTTTCTCCTGACTCAACTTATCGACAATAAACTTCGTAAGAGCACGCCCCAGCCCCATATCGAAAATGCCGAAATACCCCACGAACATCCACACCAGCCCGAGCGCACCAAAACGCCCCGTATCAAGTCCCTCAAAGGTTACCGGCCCACTGTGCAATCCATTTGTAAGCAAACGAAAAGAAACCAGTCCAACGAAAAGCGGCAGACCCATCCCAAGGAGGTTCCAGATGGTATTCCCCGCCATCGTCTTCGTCGACGGCACTTTAGTGTAATCAATATTCATAACGCTTCGCTCGTTGCACGTCGCACGTTTACCACGCCTTTGACGCGGCAACACGAGACACGGAAAATTCTACTCTCAAC
Source organism: Lentisphaerota bacterium (assembly GCA_030590485.1). Classification (GTDB taxonomy): domain Bacteria; phylum Verrucomicrobiota; class Kiritimatiellia; order UBA8416; family JAUUYL01; genus JAUUYL01. Next base: position 35,384 of record JAUUYL010000019.1, read on the forward strand.
AACTGAAGACCGTCTTACGGTCGTTCCCTGGCAGGCAGTAAATGTACTGATGTTTCAGGCGCATGATACGATATGGATTACCGCCCTTGACCAGGAACCGTTTCCCATACAGCTCATCAGCAACCATGGTCTCATACCCTGCCGCCTTGGCCGTTTCTTCCGCCAGATCGCCCCCAACAGCCCAGGGCATGCATACCTGCCTGATCTTCGTCCCCAATGCCAACTGCAAAACCTCTTTGGAACGAGCCAGCTCTCGCTTGATCTCTGCCAACCGCTCCGCCTCAGTCTCAAATCTACCTTTGCCACTCAAAACGATATTCATCAACTGTTCCTGCCAGCTCTCGCCTTTAAAGAATTCCGCTCCCCCGTTCGCATTGACATGCGCGACACATTCGCCATGGACCGAAGGGTCATCTATATAACGCAAAGCATCAGACATCCTCGAACGAGCCCTGTACAACGGGCGGCCAAGCATCTCTGCCGTGACCCTGGTCACAACGTCATTCATCTCAATGACAGGCCCAGCCATCAAGGACCTGTCATAATCCGGCTTAACCCAGTCGACCACAACATCATCGTCATATATCATCGCGTGCGACCATGTATGCGACTGCACATCAACAAGACCACTATTGCTCATGTCTTTTAAATGATCCCAGGTCACAAACCGGTCACCAACAACAGCATCCTCAATCAAAGATGGCGCCACATAGGTTATCGCCCTGAATGAGTACTCGTTCAAAAGAGGGAACACCACCTCATGCATGCTTGCCCAGGCGTCATCGAAACTTAAAACAACCGTCTTATCGCCAACGGATACACCGTTACGAATATACTCGCCCATCTCTTTGGATGCAACGGTCTTATAGCCGTTCTCTGACAAATACTTTAAATACGGCTCAAGATATTCCCTGGTTACATCATGAAAATGAAAAACAGGCAGAATGCCGCCAAGACGACCCCCAAACAAAAAACTCGGGTAACAGCCGGTGATAATATCCAGCACCCCTCGCAGTTTCGTTTTTCTCTCCTGAAATGGAATTTTCATAATGCTACGCTCGTGAAACCATGCCTGCGGCTTGGCAAGCTTGACACGTGACACGGTGGAACCCACCCCGCCAAGGAGGGGATATCCCAATTGTGGTTTCCTTCGTTTCCTGTCCGACCATACCCCAGTCGGACTTTCTGATCTGTGAATCTTCTTCCCATAGCCTATCATCTCTTCTGAATTTCTAATTCTCGCCAAGCCGTTGAGTCGTTTAAGCCGTTTCCAGTTTCTTGAAAAACTTCACGTGTTGCTTCGCCACATTTGCCATGCCGTTGTGTTTAACCACACGTGCCCTGCCCTGCTCGCCCCACTTCTTCGCGCGATCTTTACCATCCATTACTTCGCGAATGGCTTTCAGCCATTCATCTTCATTCCGCATCGGAAGCAGTCGCCCGTTAAGACCATCTTTTACAGTGTCTGGTATACCACCCACATCTGACGCGAAGCAGGGCAATCCGCAGGCCAGCGCTTCGATTAATGCGTTGGAGAGGGATTCGTTCTCTGACGGGAACACAAAGTAGTCGGAACATTGCAGAAACTCATGAACATTTTCAACGTAATCGGTAAATGTCACCGTATCATTCAAATCGTTCTTTAAGACGAAGTCCCACAATTCCTTTTCGCAGGATAAAAAGCTGTCACGTCCGGATCCTATGAGAAGAAGATGAATATCATCGCGCCCTTCAATCAGCTTTTTCCAAATCTGAAGCAGGAACGCCAGTCCCTTCCCCTTGTTCAGCTTGCCCGAGTAGGCAAACACTGTCTTATCAGGAACACCCAGATTAAACCTCAACTGTTTGCGAGCTTCACCTGTCACGGGGGAGTATTTTTCGGTGTCCGTTCCGTTATTGATTACCATTATCTTCTTTTCGGGGACACCGCATTCCCTGTATTCATCACCTATCACTCCCGATATCCCCAGAAATCCATCTGCCTTGAGTAGAAGCTTATTCCGCATGGCGATAAGCATCTTAAGTATTGGCGATGGTTTCTTTTTCTGAGCAAGATGCGGACTGTCCCAAATGAACGCGCCCGAAAGCTCTCCACAGCTCGCACCGCGTAGAACACATTTCTTGCCATACATTTTTGCGACCAACATCGCCGGTATACCGAGCAGCCTTAAGCCACTCACAAGAATCACGTCATACGAGGCACGCATCTTGATCATCATGAAAAATGCAGGCACAAGCATCAGGTATTTGTCCAAACGATGACTTCCGCTCGGCGGGACACGATATACCTTTACGCCGTCAACCTTATCTTCCTTCCTGAAATCTGCCTTGGTTCGACGCGTAATGACAAAAACATCATGACCCTGCTTCTTCATCTCGGCACAGAGCAAACGCGCGTGAGTTTCTCCGCCACCTACCACAGGATAAAAGGCACTTATCAAATAACAGATCTTCATAACGCTTCGCCATCGCTACATCTTCAGCATTACCGGATATAAAACGATTGTTCCTTATTTAAAGACCGATATTACAAAAGAATCCTGAAGAATGCAACCTGAGAGGAGGCACCCAGCGGGTGCAGATAGCAATCAGCGCTCTTGCAGAGCGATAATTGCTATGCTATATATCCCCCAATGCGTGCACTACGGACTTTAATACTATCACTTCTGATAACCATATTGTTATGGGGGGTCAT
>JAUUYL010000027.1 GCA_030590485.1 Lentisphaerota bacterium
CGCAGGAATTCCAGCAGGCATTCGTTGGCTATCTTGCACAGCTGCTTAAGAAGCCAGCGGTTATTCCGAAAATACACGCGCAGCATTATGGGCAGACTGAAGACGTATTGACGGTGTGGTAAGGGGTAGGCCACTGAATCCGTGATGAACTCGCCGAATAAGAGTACTTTCTTCTGGTGGCAGGATGGACAGAACCAGCGTCCTTTACATGAAAACGCCAGCAGGTAGTCCTTGTTGCATTTATCACAGTGGAGCCGGGCAAAGCCTTTGCTGAGGTCACCACAGTCCAGATATTTGTCCACCACCTCTTCGACAGCCGGTTTAAGAAAACCGTATTTCTTTTCATATGCTTCTGGATATGCCTGCACAAAATCGTAGAAGTGCCGGCAGAGACATTTCCATAACGGCGAGGATTGCGGCTTTCTTGGACGATAGACTTGATCCACCATGCCGCTAATTGTATAAAAGGACCTGTGCCATCTAACGGCACAGGTGGAGAAATAATGAAAACAAAATCAAGACCGCAATATTACCGAATCAGGCGCGTTCTGGAGATGGTCCGGGAAGGAACACAAAGCGGATACCTGGCAAACAGCTCAGATTTCAAAGAGGAGCTGGGCGTTTCACGTCGTACAGTTGCCCGTGATATGGATTTTCTGAGGGACGAAGAGAATGCTCCGATAGAATACGATGAATCCCTGAAAGGATATCTTCTGACAGATGAATCCTATTCATTGCCACCAGTACGGCTTAGCCGGAAGGAAGTCTTCAGCTTTTCAATTGCCCGTAAACTACTGGGTGCTTTTGAAGGTACGCCGCTGGAGATGGACATGCGGAGCACATTATCAAAGATTGAGGAATCGCTGGAAGGCAGTGTCTCCATGGATATCGAGGGCCTTACAGAGAACTTCTCGGTAATCTCAGAAGACCATGTTCTTCTGGATCCGGCCATGTGGGCGGAAGTGGCCAAGTACACAAGCCGGTCAGAACAGCTCCGGATGAAATACCGCAAATTCAATGGTGAGACTAAATCATACGTGGTCGAGCCATATCACCTCTTTGCATATCATGGCAACTGGTACCTGTTGGCTCGGCGGGAAGATAATGAGAAACCTTGGTCAACTTTTGCGATATCCCGGATCAAGAAGATCAACGGTACAGGTAAAATATTTAAGGTGGATTATGAGTTCGATGCGGAGCAACACATCAAGGACGCCTTTGGCATCAGCCGTGGAGAAAAGCCGTTCAAAGTAAGGCTTCTTTTTGATGCAAAGATTGCAACTTACATAGAAGAGCGGGTCTGGCATCCCACTCAGAAGATGAAGCGCCGGCGAGACGGAAGCCTGGATATGAGCTTTGAGACAACGGGTTGGAAAGAGCTGGTCAGATGGATACTCTCCTGGCAACCGAATGTGAAGATTCTGATGCCCAAACGTCTTCGAGATCGGATTGAAGAGAAACTGAGGCAGGGATTGGCTGCAGTATAGAGCTGCCCTCCCCGGAACGTTTCCGGAAGCAGGTGTTGCTCGCTACTGCATTCTATTGCAGTCTACTGCATGGTAGCATTCTCCGTAACCTGTTGAAATGACCGAGTTTCCTAAGGAAAACGCGCATTTCCATAATTGCCGTTACGCTAATCATAATCCGAGTGTCCGGAGTAAAATAACTTCAATATGTTAAAGGAGCAAGGCAACGTGCGGAGCTCGCTAAGGGTTAAATAGGATATAATATCAACATCTTTGATGGCATCCCATTTCGGCAGACTCCTAGGCTTGGGGCGTGTGTCTCGCATGACCGCGAAAGATTATTTCTTAAAAACGTCTTTTTGATTTTCTTTTCCGCGTGGGTTTTTTTCAACAAAGCATGATTCGCCCGTGAAAGGATCTTTTTCTGTGTAGTACATCAGAGTTGAATATGTTGACGGGGTGGGGGTGAAGACTTGCACCTGACGCGGGCGCAGGTGAAGTTCCTTTTGGGCGAATTTGCTGAGGCGGACCATGTCCTGCTGGCTGGAGCCGGGATGAGCGGCTATCATGTAGTAGGTAAGGTGTTGATCCTTGCCCGCCTTGTCGGTGAGCTGGTAAAACAGTTTGCGGAATTTCAGGAGCGAATCAGTGTTTGGCTTGCCCATGGCTTCCAATACAGTTGATTCCGAATGTTCTGGTGCGACTTTCATCTGACCGGATACGTGATGGCAGACGATGGCGTTAAGATATTCGAGGCCGTGTTTTTTGTCCTTCATAACCATATCGTAACGTACACCCGAGGCGACGACTATTTTTTTGATACCCTTTATCTTGCGCAGCTCGGTCAGTAATTCTGTCTGGGCGCTGTGATCGATATTCATGCTGGAGCATATTTCCGGGTAAAGGCAACGTTTATCGGGACAGCAGCCTTTGGTCGTCTTGCGTGCGCATTCAAACCCGTACATGTTTGCTGTCGGCCCACCGACATCCATGATAGTTCCCTTGAAGTCCGGGAGAGAGGCGATTGTGCGGGCTTCGGCGAGTATGGATTTCTTGCTTCGCCATCTGACGGTGCGTCCTTCGTGGATGGCTATGGCGCAGAAGTTGCATTCGCCATAACAGCCGCGATGGGTCGATATCGAGCAGCGGATAGTCTCCAGTGCCCTTACCTTGCCATGCTTGGCGTAGTAGGGATGAAGATCCCGTTCGAAGGAGAGGGCGTATATGGTATCAAGTTCCGGACTGCTCAAGTATGGGGCGGGTGGATTCTGCACGAGGTAGCGGGTGTCTTGTTTTTGGGACAGCGGTTGCGCGGTTACGGGGTCGTTGTTTTTGTAGAAGGTATGAAACATTTCAGTGAATGCATCCTTGTCTTCTGCGGTTTCCTTGAATGACGGTAATTCGATGCCTTTTTTTTCGTTGGAGATGTAACAGAGGCCCTGGATGCTCTGGGTGTCGACGTCATTCTTCAGGCAATCGGCGAGCTCGAGTACGGCGTATTCGGCCATTCCGTAGAGGAGAAAATCGGCTTTAGCATCGAACAGGACCGACTTGCGTATCTTGTCGGTCCAGAAATCGTAATGGGCTATACGGCGGAGGCTCGCCTCGATGCCACCGAGGACTATCGGTTTTGTATCCTTGAAATGTTTTCTTATCAGGTTGCTGTAGACTATCGTTGCGCGGTCGGGCCGTTTGTCGTTGATTCCACCTGGAGTGTAGTCGTCGTTCTTTCGCTTTCTGCCTGTGGCTGTGCGGTTGGCGACGAGCGAGTCGATACAGCCTGCGGATACGCCCCAGAAGAGAGATGGTTCACCGAGGCGGCAGATGTCGTTATCGGAATCAGTATCGGGTTGAGCGATGATGCCGACGCGGTAGCCGGCATTGAGCAGGACCTTGCCTATGACTGCGATGCCGACGAAAGGAGAGTCGATATAGCTGTCACCCGTGACCAGGATGATATCAAGTCCATCCCATCCCAGCTTTTCCATTTCCTGTCTTGTAGTGGGAATAAACATTGTTAGTTTTCCTGTTGTGCGGCTGAATGTCCGGCGAGCCAGCCGGTAGAGAATGCTGCTTGCAGATTGTAGCCGCCAGTGTCGGCATTGATATCAAGGAGTTCGCCTGCGATATAGAGTCCTTTTGTCTTTAGCGATTCCATGGTTGCCGGGTCGACTTCGGTGGTTGCAACGCCGCCGGCTGTGACGATGGCTTCGGCGAACGGGCGGAAGCCGGTGACTTTGAGTTGAAAATCCTTAAGCCAGGTGCGCAGGCGGTTTCGGTCGTCGTCTGTCAGTCGGCTGACGGCGCGGTTCATGGGAATTCTTGTGAGATTGGCGCAGACGGGTACCATTTGTTTAGCCATGAAGCCGCGCAGGAAGCTCCCGAAGTTTTCTTTGGCGCGTGATGCACAGTCGCGTGTGATGCGTGCGCCGAGTTTTGCGTCGTTGAGTGCTGGTTTGAGGTCAATGGAGATGAAAACCTTCTTGTTGGCGCGTAAGGCGTCGACCGCATCGCCGCTCAATGTGAGTATGACGGGTCCGGTTACGCCGGTCTTTGAGAAGACCAGTTCGCCGAAAGCTTCTTTCGCCATCTTGTCGTCGATGAACATGCGTACATTGACGTTGCGCAGGTTAAGGGTATCCATGCGGGTTGTTGTTCTGCCTGCTGTTTCGAGTGGGACGAGAGCGGGACGTGTGGGGACGATAGTATGACCGGCAGATTCAGCGAATTTATAGCCGTCTCCTGTCGAGCCGGTAGCCGGGTATGAACAGCCGCCGGTGGCAAGGATGACAGAGTTGCATCTGTATTCGCGGTCTTTGGCGATGACGCCGGCGATGCGGTTGTTATTTGTAATCAGTTTGGAGACGGGGGCGGAGCATTGTGTTTCGACGCCGAGTGAGCGGGCTGCGTCCAGGAGTGTCTTTGTGACATCTGGTGCTTTGCCGGTGGCAGGGAAGACGCGGCCACCGCGTTCGGTGACGAGTTTGAGGTTCTGGGCTTCGAGGAAGGTCATGAGATCTGGTGTGAAGTATTGTGAGAAAGCGGATTGCAGGAAGTTGTTGTTGAAGTGGGAGATGAAATCGTTGAGTGGGGCGATGTTGGTGATGTTGCAGCGGCCTTTGCCGGTGATGTTGAGCTTGCGGCCTGGATGTTTCATCTTTTCCAGGATGAGGACGTCGGCACCTGATTCGGCGGCCTGGGTGGCGGCCATGAGGCCGGAAGCTCCTCCGCCGATGATAATTACGCGGTTTTTAGTCATGCGGAGAGTGTAGGGTGGCAGGAGAGAAGTGGCAAGTGTATAGGCTCTGATTTAGTGGACATGGAGGGCGAGCGCTTGCCACGCGTATTGGCGTGGTCCCTGCGGATCCGCATTGTGTGTTTGGGTAGCATCCCGACGTGTTTCAATTGGATGGTGGTGTTACTTTGTTATTTTGTCTGAGATCTTATCCATCATCGACCAGATGTCTTTTGTGCCGGGCAGAGGTGTCTGGCAGGGATCAGTCAGTTTCCACCAGCGGATGTTGGCTGGATCGGTGCTGCTCATTTCGCCGTCTTTCTTGGAGTCGATCCCCACGTATTCGAGGTAGAAAAATTCGTATATGGTTTTGTCAATCTCGACGAGGAAGATTGAGAAGTGACGGTTGTTGCCTCTGGTCATTTGATCTACTACTCCGGGCCATACGGACTGATGGAGCAGGCGGTATTCCTTTTCATTCTGCGGCTTAATGGTGGTGACCATAGAAAATGCGTTCTTGGTTTCTTCTTCACTCAGCGAGCCACGGATATAGCATATCCATTCCATCTGTAGCCATGTTGTTCCGTAACGCTTTGCGCGCGGGTGAGGAACGATTGACTTGTTTAATGTTTCGATTACTTCACCGGCTGACTCGAAGTCTTTGGCTGCCTGAAGATAATCATCGCCAGAGTAATCAAAATAGATCATTACCCATGTCTTGCCGCTCAGCTTCTTTTTATAGCAGCTGAGGTTGGTGATATCCTTTTTCTTCAAAGCCTTGGACTCTTTCTTGTCCGACAGGGCTTTAAGGGCGTTGTCCATTGCGGCTTCCTGACCCGGCTTGACCGAGGCTATCAGGGCTGCGCGCTTGACCTTTGCGTTGAGTATGTAGTTCTCATATGGTGAGAATGCCATTGTAAAAGAAGATGCGAGAGTAAGCATTATAGCAATAATAATTATTCTCATTATTCTTCTCAAATGGTTGGCTGTGTCGGTGCGGGGTTGATGTGCGCTTCGATTTTTGCGGCATTTTCTGGGTTGGCTGTTTTCCATGCTTCTATTTTTTCTGCCGATGGCGCTCGGAATACGAAGTATATGATCGAAGCTGCCAACATCACGAGAAGAGAGAGGAATTTGTAGTTCATCAGTCCGGCGACCCCTTTGATACGCAGTGGCGTCATCGGAGAGTCCCATACGAGTTTCAGGTTTTCTTCGGTGTTGGTGTTGTTATCCAGCAGCGAAACGACGATGATGATCAGGATGCAGATGCCACACAGCATGCCTGCGGCATGCATGAAGAGCATGCTCCAGCCTGTTTGCGCTTTGAACATATCGAGTGCAAAGACGATCATACCCATGGCGAAACCAGACCAAAGGGTGATGCTCGCCGCTTTGGCAGTGGCTCGTTTCCAGAAAATACCGACCATGAATACGGCGGTAATTGGCGGGGCGATGTAGCAGATCATGGAGGCGATGGCCCCGTAAATGGAATCAAACTTTCCAATGATCGGAGACCAGATGATGGCCAGAATAACACCGGCGATGGTGGCAGCGCGTCCGATGTGTACCAGCTTCCTGTCGGATGTTTCAGGTTTGAATCGCTTGTAGAGGTCGAACGCGAAGAGCGTAGCAATCGAGTTGAGCGCCCCGGCGATGGTACCCATGAGCGCGGCCAGCAGGGCGGCGACAATCAACCCTCTCATTCCGGCTGGAAGCAGATTCATCACCATGTGGGCGAAAGCCTCTTTGGTGTCGACAAGTTCCGGTAGCAGGCCGTTGTTGACCAGTGCGAGGCAGAGCAGGCCGGGCAGCACGAACAGGAACATAGGCAGGAGTTTCAGGAATCCGGCGAACAGCGCCCCGGCTTTGCCGTGGTCTTCGTTCTTTGCGCCAAGCACGCGCTGGACGATCGTCTGATCGGTGCACCAGTACCAGATTCCAATAACGGGATAGCCGAGTACAACAGCGTGCCACGGCAAGCCGCTGAAGTCGCCGGTGGGGCGCAGCACGGAGAGCATCTGCGGGCCGACGGCATTGTGCAGCTCGCCCCACCCGCCCAGCTTGGTAAAGGCGAAGTAGGTGACGATGGCGGAGCCGATCAGCAGGGTAGTGGTCTGAATGGCGTCGGTGAGGGTGACGGCCAGAAGGCCACCAACCACAACGTAGATCCCTGTCGCCATGGCGATTGCGATCATCGTCGGCATCAGCTGCGCAATTTCAGTGCCGAATCCGAGCATCGCGTTGATAACCACTGCTCCGGCATACAGTGAAACACCGATATGGATGAAGATGGCGGATATGATCGAGATGAAGGCGAGGAAATCACGACAGTTGCGATTGTATCGCTTCTCGAGAAAGTCCGGCAGTGTGGTGACGTGCGCACGCAGGTAAAACGGTACAAAGAAGACCGCCAGAATCACCAACGTAAAGACGGCTGCCAGCTCAAAGTTGGCGTAGGCCAGCCCGCTTCGATAGCCTTCTTCGCACAGGGCTACGATGTGGACGGTGGAGATGTTGGTAGAAAACAGCGAGAGTCCGATGATCGGCCAGGCCAGCGTACGCGCCGCCAGAAAATAGGCTCCGTCGTCCTGCTCCTTGCCAAGCTTGGCGGCTTTGCGTTTCTGATACCAGGCCGATCCGCAGCCGACCGATATGACCATTAGCACGTAGCCAATTAAGATTACGAAATCCAGTATATTCAGCATAGTGAGCCATTTCTGTTGTGATGTTGGGCCGTGATATCAGCGCAAGATTGGTGAGCAATATTCATTATCGACATACCTCCTCCATGGCGATCTGAGACCATTCCCAGACTCGCTCAGGCTTGTAGTTGACTGTAGAAACGTCTTTCATGATCAGCTCGATATGACCTTTTCCGCCGGCCGCGTCAAGAATTTCTCTTATTCCGGCGCGCGCCTTATTCTGGCTCCATCCGTCATCGGTGAAGACTGCCGGGCTGGGCTTTGCGCTTATAGCGTAATCGTTGCCTATTTCACTGAAGATCTTTTCGAAGTCGCACCATGGGCTTACAGATATCTTGCGCAGATTGGGAATCTTGCGCATCAGGTGCATCTTGCGATGCAGCGGCTCACAGCATCCATAGTAGGTCATGCCCCAGCGTTCCAGCCAGCGCATGTCATGCTCAATTGAGAATTCCCAATGCATTTCCGGTGATACTTCCGAGAATATCTGCGCGTTGGAGCAACCCCACATGTTTTTTGGGCGTACATAATCCGGATCGAAGTCATTGCCCGGCAAATCCTCTACGTAACCGTAGCCGCCGGATCCAACGCGGGTATTATTGTTGTCCAGCGCAAGCAGGTTCATTTCTTCGAACTGGTCCAACTCTGTCATCCATGCGTCGACCATGCGGGCGACCGCAGCGTGGACCATCTCGGGCCGCATTACAAGGTCCATCATCGCTTCCTGTATTCCCCACCAGCGGATCAGATAATCCCAGGGAGTGAACCAGATGTGGCTCTGACCGAGAACTTTTACAGGAATTATACCTTCAAACGTATCCGACATGGCTGCGAACCGATTTGCGGTAGCAGTTTCATTGTGGGTGACGATTGGCATCTTTATCTTTTCTATGTCTTCAGGTTCGGAGATCTGAATCTTGAAGTGGCGTGACTTTATTGCGCTGTCGTCGCTCTGTTTTAATGTGTCAACAGATTCCACGATTCCGAAGTCAGTACTGTGGGTGGCTTTCGCGCAGGTAACGAAATCGTTTACTACCATATTGCCGCGCAGATGTTTCCACTGGTAGATGGTTTTTCTGAATTCGTCTTCGAGGTGTCGCGCAAAATCATGCTCGCATTGGAGTGTGAGCTCGTCATTAACATTCATCTCGTTCCATGGAAGTTCGTTGATCCATACGACAGGCCGCTCGGACTTGAGGCTGTTCACCTTTGTCCATAGTTCGGCATTTTCCTTTTGTGCGGGGAGGGCGGCTATTTCAGCAATCTCTCCGCCAAGCCGACGCAGGATATCCTTCTCCTTGTCGTTTATCATTATTTCTTCATCTGTAGGCGGCGCTTCAATATGCTCAGGGTCATGCAACATGGTGTAGTCCTTCGGGCTTGAGTATTTAGTAATTATGACTTTCTTTTTGTTTGATGTAAACTACACTATGAGATATATCTAGCTAATAGCCATGCATTATTGTAACGAGAACATGTACAATCTTAACTATGATTGAGAATTTTAATTTACTGTTGATTGCCGGCGGGCGTTATTTTTGCGGTCCTGATTGGGGGAGGGATGCTGAGGAGTGGGACAACTGCTTCAAGCTTTATGCGCCTGTGCGCGGTGGAGCAAGGCTGATGCTGGACGGGGAATGGCATGATCTGGCGGCGGGCAACATATACATATTCTCCGGGTTCAGGCTGCAGCGTTATGAATGTTCTGATGAGATGGATGTCATATGGGTTCACTTTATGCCCAAGTCACTGCAGATGCGCTGGTTTCTTGACCGCTCTGAGGTATTGCATTCGTGGGCTATGTCGGATATTCCGTTCGGGGTAGACAACCTGGAGATTGTTTCGAGCCTGTTTGACAATCCCTGGTCCGACAGTCCGTCACTCCGCTCGGACCATCCTGATCAGCAGACTTGCATGGTGAACTCGCTGCTTCTATATTTTATTTCGGATATACTGGGTGGGGCAGGCGAGGGATATCAGGCGGATGGGGCAGAAGTATTTAAGCGGCTTGAACCGGCTATGAACTTCATAAATTCGCATTACCTGGAGTCCCCGTCGCTGAGTGAAATAGCTAAGAAGGCGAACATGGTGCCAAATTATTTCCACAGGGTCTTTAAAAAGACGTTCAATGTCACTCCTCATGTCTATATGACGCGACGGCGTCTGGATGAGGCGCGGCAGCTGCTCGCGACAACAGATCTGACAATCAGGGAGATAGCGCTTCAGACCGGCTATGACAACGAGTTCTATTTCTCGAGGGTATTCAAGAAACAGATCAATATGAGCCCGTCTAAGTTCAGGAAGACAGCCGTGAGTGCGTAGAGCGCTTAGATTGGCCAATCTGTTGGTGTGCCGGGAGCTAATAACCTTTAACTGTTAATCAGTAACTGAGCCTGGCCTTTTCGGACAGCTTCGGAGACTGTTTCAGACAGATCTGCGAGCAGTTTATCTTTCTGTTCGGGTGAAAGGGTGGCTGATGTTTCGAGTTTGATCAAAGACATGATTGTTTTCTCCTTATAGCCTTCTTTATGACAAGAGAGGCTTGCAGGAAAAGTTGCCCTGGTGTCAAGGGGAGATAGTCTTGACACATTAACCCTTTCCTGTAAGCCTTTTGTCTTTGAAACAGATTGTGGAGATGCAGGTGATGACTATAGATTTTTGGAAGATGCATGGTGCGGGGAATGATTTTATTCTTGTGGATGACAGGGATGGCTCTTTTCCTGTTGACGATAATGATTGGATAGCTTCGATAGGCATCCGCAGGATTGGTGTTGGTTGTGAGGGCATTATCCTTATTCAGCCTTCTGACAAGGCAGATTTCCGCATGCGCTTTTTTAATCCTGACGGAACAGAGGTGGAAATGTGTGGTAACGGTGCGCGCTGTGTCTCAAGACTTGCTTTTGAGATAGGTGCAGCACCTCAGTCGATGACCATCGATACGGTTGCCGGGATTCTTACGGCAGAATGCATGGATGATCAGATTCGTCTTGGTATGACCCCGCCGAAAGACTGGTTGCTTGATCAGTCGCTGGAGTTAAACGGAAACGTGTTGCAGTATGGATTTGTTAATTCCGGCGTGCCGCATGCCGTGGTTGAGATGGAGGATCTGGACGATTTTGACATCAAGGCTATTGGCTCAGGTATTCGTTATCACGACGCGTTTGCACCCGCTGGAACAAATGCCAATTTCATCAGTGTCACGGGATCGGATTCCCTGCTGGTGCGCACTTACGAGAGAGGTGTCGAGGATGAGACTTTAGCTTGTGGTACAGGCATTGTGGCAAGTGCGCTCATTGCTGCCAAGAGCGGTAAAGTGTCCAGTCCGGTCACGTTGACGGCGGCGAGTGGTGATGTTCTGACTGTGGAGTTTGATCTTACAGATGATGGCGCGGAGAATGTAATGCTTCTGGGTCCTGCAGTTCACGTGTTCAAGGGTGTGCTGGAGTATGATGCGTGAAAATAGCGACATTTAATGCCAACTCGGTGCGGGCTCGTCTGGAAATAGTGTTGGATTGGCTTAAGCAGAATGACCCTGACATTCTTTGTATCCAGGAGACCAAGGTTCAGGATGCTGAATTTCCTGAGATGGCTTTTACCGAAGCAGGTTACTACGTCGAGTTTAAGGGCGAGAAATCGTACAACGGAGTGGCGATTGTCTCAAAGAAGCCGCCCAATGAGGTGTCATACGGTTTTGACGACGGCAAGCAGGCTGATGAGGCCAGGTTGATGTATGCCCGCTTTGGTTCGTTGCATGTGATCAACACATATGTTCCTCAGGGCCGGGAACTTGATCATCCGATGTTCCAGTACAAGTTGGAATGGTTCAAGCGGCTTAGGGACTATTACGATCGACATCTTACCACAAGGAAAAAGGTAGTATGGGTGGGTGATCTCAATGTTGCCGTTGCGCCTATTGACATCCACAATTCCGAGAAGCAGGGAAAACACGTCTGTTATCATGTTGACGCGAGAGAGGCGTTTGCGAATACGGTAGATTGGGGTTTTTCAGATGTATTTCGGAAGCATCATCCGGAGCCAGGTCAGTATACTTTCTTTGATTATCGAACTATTGATGTTGTTAAGCGAAACATGGGTTGGCGGATTGATTACATCCTCGCTACTCCATCGCTTTTTCGAAAATCGACAGACTCGTACATTGATCTCAAGCCGCGCCTGAAGGATAGACCCTCAGACCACACGTTTCTTGTGGCGGAGTTTGATTTATGACCATCTTTCGTAAGCACAAGGAAAGAATGCGATTCTTCAAAAAGCACATGAAATCGGTCTTCGACTCGGCCTGAAAGAACATAACCAGATTTCGCAGAGCAAAGATTTTAAGTGTGTTTCTGTTTGTCTGGTTTCCTCTTTGGATGGCAGGCATCATCATGGGGTCGGTGCTTGGTTATCTGCTTGGACTGAGAACATGGGTCAACATTGCTACTGTTGTAATCGGAAGTGTTAGTGCGGTTGTATGTTGGGTGTTCGCCTATGACAAGTTATTCGGTTGGCTAGGCGAGATACACCGGGGAATTCCCATAACCATAACGGCAATAGTTATTGTTGTGCTGGCAATATTGCGAATTTACAACCAAAGCAAACCCGCCTCCTCGTAGTCCGCGTGCCACGGCGTAGCTGAAAGCGAAGCCGGGGTAGTCCACAGTCCACAGTCTATATCACATGCTTCTCAGCCAGTTGCTGATTCTTTCTAGTATGGTTTGTGGTTGCTGTTGAGCGGCTGGCGGCACAGGTTGAGAGGCGATATCGTCAAGTGCCGTGAGGTCGGCTAGAATATTTAATGCTTCCTGCAGAATAATGTCTGCATTGAGGTTTGCGTTAGTGGCTGTAGGGCCGTTGGCGCTTTTCATGAGTTCTTCCTGGATATCGTAAAGCTTCTTCTCTTCTTGTGCTATGCTGGTCCGTGTTTCCAGGTCCAGCGGCATTTCGGTGGTATTGTACATCTTGTTAAGTCTGTCGAGCAGTTTCGAGTATGCCTCGAACTGAGGGTCTTTTGATCTGCGCGCTTCTGAGTATTCTTTGATCTTGGCAACGACAGGCTCCAGGTATGCCAGTTTGGAGTAATTCGAGCGGTGAACGGGAAGCAGGGTCATGGCATTTGGAAGGTTTTCTTCACCCCATTCTTTGTTGTCGTATATTGATGGGAGTATAATATCGGGTTTTACACCGATCAGTTGCGTGGAATCGCCTGATATGCGGTAGTATCCTGCAGAAGTGACCTTGATGGCGCCCAGCATATTTTTGTCATCAAGTCTGATGACGTTTTGAACCGTTCCTTTGCCATGTGTCCTGGAGTCACCGACAATTATTGCCCGGCCGTAGTCCTGAAGTGCGCTCGCGAGGATTTCCGATGCTGAGGCGCTCAGTCGGTTGACGAGTACGACAAGAGGGCCAGCGTAGACGGTCTTCGGGTCGTTGTCATCCAGAACACGTCTGAAACGTTCTTTCACTTGCACTACGGGCCCGGAGCTGATGAAAAGGCCTGTCATGTTGATTGCTTCCAAAAGGGAGCCCCCGCCGTTGTTTCGGAGATCCAGCAGCAGTCCGTCAACCATTCCATCAATATTTGTGCGTATGAGTGTTTCGACATCATATGCTGAGCTCTTGAATTTTGGGTCGCTTTTCGTTCTGGTGTGCATATTGGCGTAAAAGGCGGGAAGTGTGATGACGCCTAAATTGTGTTCCTTGCCGGTGAAGTCTTTTGCCTTTATGCTTTGCCATTTGGCCGCCTGATCCTCCAGTTTGACTTCGTCCCTTGTTATTCTTACCGTTTTGGTGCTGGTGGGGGCGGATTTAGGGATGACAGTCAGTACAACAACAGTGCCCTTTGGGCCTCTGATGAGTTTTACAATCTTGTCCAGTGGCCAGTGAAGTATATCGACGGGCGGTTCATCGCCCTGTCCAACGGCAATGATCTTGTCGCCCTGTTTAAGTGCGGTTTCGCTTTCATCCTTGCTGGCGGGGCCACCGGGTATAAGGCGGACGATCATTGCGGCGCCGTCCTCCGGCTGGAGCATGGCACCGATTCCCTCAAGCGAGAGTTTCATGTCTATATTGAAATTTGCCAGTGCGCTGGGTGAGAAATAGCTGGAATGAGGGTCGTAAGCGTGCGCAACCGAAGAAATGTATTTTTGAAGGACCCAATCAGCATCGCTGTCGTCTATGATGGTCTTCATGTTCTTGTATCGCTTAAGAATTAATTCTTTAGGATTCAGGTCTTCTACGTCATGAGGATTCTCCTTGTCTGTTGTCTCTTTATCATCTTCTTTTTCGGGCTCGGCTTCTTTTAGCGCTTTGGCGACGAAGGATCGGACATATGAGTTCTTGACCTTTTTTCTCCAGGTATCGTTCCAGGCTTCTTCGTCTTCTGGAAATGGAAGGGCACTTCTTTTAATGGTGTACATTTCCTTGATATCCATATCGAAGTCTTTGTCGAGCAGCTTCTGAATGTATTCGTATCGGTTCTGCAGGCGCTGCTTAAAGACAGCGAAGACGTCATATGCAAACTCAAGATTTCCTTCTTTAATGAGGTCGTCCAGCAGTGTTTTTGTTTTTTCGAACTCTTTAATGTCTGAGGCTAGAAAGTAAGTATGGTCAGGATCGAGTGAGTTGATGTAATTTGTCCATGCCTGCTTGGATATAGAATCATCAAGCTTGTTATACTTAAGGTGTTGCGCGGGGAAAGTGGAGGAGAACTCTCGAGCTATATACTTAAAGTGAGGGCTGGGTGTTACGGGGCTGGTTTCTGCGGTTTCTGCCTTGTGGGCGCAGATGAGCAGGATGGCGAGTGATATAATGTGTGGCGAGCGATTCATTATGAATCCATAGAAAAAGGGCGGTGGTCACAAATTCGCTTGATGTAGCGAAAGAACGCCCACCGCCCGTAATGGCATTAATTATTCGTTAAGAGAACAGCTTCTTTGCAGGCTTTTGCTACGCGGAATTTAACTACGGTCTTAGCTGGGATCGAAATCGTTTCGCCTGTAGCAGGGTTGCGACCCATGCGTGCTTTACGATTCACAAGAACGAGCTTGCCGAGACCGGGAAGAACAAAACCGTCTTTAGCTTCTTTGTATGCGAGGTTTGCGAACTTATCGAGAAATTCACTTACCTGTGTTTTGGAAAAACCAGTCTGTTCGGCGAGAGTTGCGATTGTCTGTGATTTAGTCATATACCGTCTCCTCTGTTAGTTTATGATGTTTGAAACTCTTAATCTGCCTCCATAGCCAGATTCTTGTTCGAATTATGCTTGTTTCATTAGTAAAAACAAGCATTTTCTTTGCTTTTTTTGACATTTCTGCGATGTTGCTGGATCATGTCGGTTCGGATGGTCGGCAACACTGCTAATCCGCGATCCTCGGGCTCGCAGTCCACTATAATGTAATCTGCTATTGGAACTTGCAAGGTGGGTGATGTGCGTATTACTATCCTTGGCATGCGGAAGAAAGATACTCTCGATGTTTTGTCCAGTCTGTGGGCCGTGTTATTTGATGCCATTGCGGTCTTTGGCGGGTTTATGCTGGCGACGTGGATAAGGTTTGACAGTGGTCTTGTACCGATTCTATGGGGAAACGAGATACCTGATCTTTATTCAGTATATGGTCATGGTGCAGCTGTTGGGGTACTTATCTTTCTGGGGATCTTCAGGTCGCTGGGTCTTTATGACAGGCCTCAGATAGGGCGTTTTGAGAATAAAATACCAAGGATAATCAGGGCGATAGGGGTTGGTCTTGTCATATCCATTGTATTGAACTTCCTTGTGGTTAACATTTATACTAAAATCGCGTCTATTACATATACTATAGCGTTTTTTACCCTTTCTGTTTGTGTTTTGCTTGAACGATATATTCTTTTCCGGCTGGAGCTGCATTATGCGCGTCACAGTCCGCATTCCAATAGTGTATTAATATTAGGTACGGACGATGTTGCCGCGCATCTGATGCGTGGTCTTGATCGTGAGCCAAAGCACAGGGCCAAAGTGATCGGATTTATGAGAACGGATCTTTCGGAGCCGTCTAAGGATGTCCCAAAAGAATTAATCAAGGGTGTTATTGATGAGCTGGGTTCTTTTGTGGAGGAGAACGAGGTAAATCAGATTATTCTGACCAACCCTGACCTTGGACATAAGAAGATTGTGAAGATTATTCTCTATTGTGAGCAAAATCTCATCAAGTTTAACATGGTTCCTGATCTCTTCCGGATATTGACCAGTAGTATGGACGTTCAGGAAATTGATGATATTCCGATGCTGGGTGTCAGTAAATGGCCGCTGGATCTTTTCTGGAACAGGCGGATGAAGCGGATGGAGGACATATTCGGCGCGCTGGTGGGGATTGTTCTGACTGCGCCTATTGTGGGTTTAGCGGCATTGTTTATCAAAAAGGACTCGCCCGGAGGCGTATTTTACAAGCAGGAGCGATGCGGCGAGCAGGGTCGGACGTTTATGCTCTACAAGCTGCGGACGATGTGCGAAAACGCGGAGGATGCGACAGGCCCGGTTTTCACGGCTGAAGACGACCCGCGTAAGACCAGGACTGGTGACTTTCTGCGAAAGCACAATATCGATGAGCTTCCGCAGTTATGGAATGTTCTGAAGGGTGACATGAGTCTGGTCGGCCCCCGACCTGAGCGCCCGCATTTTGTGGAACAGTTTAAAGAAGATATAGGCAGGTACATGTGGCGTCATGTTTCTAAGCCAGGGCTTACAGGCTGGGCGCAAGTGAACGGTTTGCGTGGCAACACAAGTATCGAGGAGCGTATCAAGTACGATTTGTATTATCTGGAGAACTGGTCGCTGGCATTTGATTTCAAGATATTGATGAAAACAGTATTTGCAAAAGAAAATGCATACTAGTTGGACTGTGGACTGTGGACTGTGGACTGTGGACTGTGGGCGGTGGATAGGGAGAATATGATGGATAATTCGATATTGGGTTTATTTAAAAATGTGTATTTCTGGGCGGCGTTTCTGGGTTGGACTACGGCACAGTGTGTAAAGATGCTGATCAGTTATTACAGAACTCGCAATTTGGATCTCAGTTATCTGGTGAGCACCGGGGGGATGCCAAGTGCCCATTCGGCGATGGTCTGTGGTCTTGCAACGGCAGTTGGCCTTGTGCAGAGATTCGATTCGCCTGTTTTTATGCTGTCCGTGGCTTTTGCCATGATAACGATGTTTGATGCATCTACTGTTCGGCGGGCGGCGGGTCTACAGGCAAGATTGTTGAATCAGATGATAGAGGAATTGTTCAAGGAACATAGGTTCTCGGAAAAGAAACTTGCTGAACTTCTGGGGCACACGCGTCTGGAAGTATTCATGGGTATGATTGTAGGTGTGTTGGTAGGGGTGATTGTGGTGTCACTTGCTACTATTACATAATAGTCTTTTCAGGGCTTTTCTTGTGCTGTTTTCTTAAAAAACTTCATGATTTATTTGACATAACCACCGTTTTTGCTACCATCTATTCAGTAATAAAGGGGGTATACAACGTGGATAAGGAACTCTTCAACGAACAGGTTCAGATCGAACGTAAGTTGTTCTCGTTTGACCTCAGAGAGAACCCGCGAGGGCGCTTTCTCAAGGTTACAGAAGATGTCGGGGGCAGAAGGGACACTATCATCATGCCCGCAACGGGATTGGAAGATGTAGTGGACATATTAGCGCGCGTTCTCGCGGCGCATAAGGAAGCCGGGCCCTGTGAATCTGACAGCCCCGAGTAGGAGTATTGCCGTTGAGGCTGACCCGTCTTATTATAGTACTGCTAAGCAGCGTTACGATTTCTACAGCAGAACCGCTCGCAGCGGATAAGTTGCTTGGTGAGGTCATAAACCGCCTGCCTCACGATCCTATTCTGATTTCCGGCGATATGATTGTGCGCAGACGCAGAGGGGTTGTTGTAAAGGAGCTTAAGTTTGAGATGTCGCTGAGGTGGGGGGATTCACCGTCAGTGGCGGTTTATACTCTTTTCGATGCATCGGGCAAAGAGCTTGAGAGACTTGTTATTACCAGAAAGCAGCAGGGCAAGCCTGAGTACGAGCATTTTGAAGGAGGCATTTCTTCGCCCGAGAAGACACCGGACATGTTTGTTGCTATTCGTGGCAGTGATGTGAGCTGGATGGATATGTCGCTTTCCTTTCTGTGGTGGAAAGGGGGGGTGATTGCGGGGGAAGAGGCAGTTAAGGGCAGAGATTGTCATCTGGTTGAAATCAAAGCTCCCGAGGGAATCGATGGTGGGTATGCCAATGTTAAGCTTTGGATTGACAAAGAATTGAGCATGCTGATGCAGGCTGAGGGGTATGGGGTAAAGGGCGACCTGAAACGTAAGTTATGGATCAGAAGTTTTAAGAAGATTGATGAGCGTTGGATGGTGAAGGACATGGAAGTCCAGAGTTATCCTGTCATCCATAGAACAAAGATGAGAGTAAATGAAGTTGTATTGGATAAGTGACCGGGAGGTTTCAAAGCTCTGAACACGACCCTGGTTATAGAATTTTTAATATTGGTGTTTCTTCTCTGTTGCTCGGCATTCTTTTCCAGTGCCGAGACGGCATTGTTCTCGCTGAATTCTGTTCAGGTGCACCGTATAAGGCGTAAACGGCAAACGTCTGGCGAAGCAATCGAATCACTTCTGGATGCGCCATCTCAGCTTTTATCTACTATTCTAATAGGCAATACCTTGGTGAATGTGGCTGCCGCTGGATTGGGGTTTGTTATGTCCGAAGGGCTGTTTCCTGATTATGGCGAGGCAATAGCGATTCCTGCGATGACGATACTTTTGCTGATTCTGGGCGAAGTGGCGCCTAAACGGCTGGCTATGCGTCATCCGGAGCGGTTGGCTGTCATGTATTCTCCAGCACTGAAGAGGCTGATGTCAATCTTCATGCCACTTCGCCTTGTGTTGGCATGGGTATCCGGGTTGTTCATGAAAGAGCCGCATGCGAGGCAGAAATCTCTGTCGGAGGATGAGTTCCGTACGGTTGTCGAGGTTGGTGAGGAGGAGGGCGTTCTTGATGAGGAGGAACGCGAGATGGTAGATGGCATTATCAGGCTTGAGGAAACGCAGGCCAGTGATGTCATGACACCTCGGGTGGATCTTGTGGGTATTGATATGGATGATCCGCTTGAAAAGCGTGAGAAAGCGATCCGCCATGTGCTGTACAGATATCTTCCCGTGTATACGGATTCTCTAGACAACGTACACGGGTTTCTTGATGTTCCGAGATATTTGCTCTCAGGTGATAAGGACCCTGCGAAATCGATGATAGTGCCGCACTCAGTGCCTGAGACAGCACCGCTTGATACGTTGCTATCGACTTTTCAGAAAGAAAACAAGCGGGTGGCAATCGTTGTTGATGAATACGGCGGGACAGCAGGCCTGATTACGCGTGGAGATATTCTTGAGGAAATAGTCGACGATGTAGATGCCGAGTATGGCGTTGAAAAATTATCCATACAGTTGATGTCTGAGCGCAAATGGCTCATCAACGGTAATACTAGCCTGGAGGATATTAATTACGAACTGAACACGACGCTGGAAGCCGAGGGTGCGGACCGAATCGCTGGTTGGATAAGTGCGAAGGCTGAACATATACCCCAAAAGGGCGAAGTGGTTGAGGCACAGGGCTGCAGGGTCACCGTAGAGCAGAGACGGAAAAATAGGATTACTCTGGTCCTGCTGGAGAAAGTTTAAAATGGCTGAGTTAGGGTACTTAATCGTTATATTGTTCTTTTTGCTGACGAATGCGTTTTTCGCCGGAATAGAAACTGGCGTCATATCGATTCACAGGATGCGTCTTCGCCATTTCGTTCGGCGTGGTGAGCCTGGCTCAAAATTGCTACATGAGTTTCTTGAGGATTCAGACAGACTTCTGGGTACAACTCTTGTTGGAAACAATGTGTCGCTTGTAATAATATCGGTTATGGTGACAAGTATGGCTGTGGATGTGTTTCCGCGTTGGGGTGAGATCATGTCGACGGTAGTGGTTTCGGTGTTTGTACTGGTGTTTTGCGAATATATTCCCAAGATATGGTTCAGGAATAGACCGTTAGAAAGGTCGCGGAGATTTGCTGGAATATTGCGCCTGACTGAACTGTTTTTTCTGCCCTTCTCCAAGGTTGTAATTATGTTTACGCGTTTGCTAGTGCCGGGCCCGAAGGAATCATTCTCAAAGCCGATACCGTTTGTCACTATCGAGGACCTTAAGATACTCGCTAAGGAGGGAGAAAAGGACGGAGTCCTTTCGCCGGAAGAGCACGCAATGATCAGCAGGGTCTTTGATCTGTCTGATAAAACCGCTGACCAAATAATGATACCGCTCGAAGAAATGATAAAAGTAGAAAGCAATATGACAATAAGTGAGTTATTTGACGTTGCGCGGAAATCCAAATATACGCGCATGCCTGTTTGGGATTCGGATAGTGATAAGTATACAGGCGTAATAAATGTTTTTTATGTCCTGTCACTTGATGAAAAAGATCACCAGGGGCTGGTAAAGGATTATCTGAGACCACCGTTATTTATTTCCGAGAAGATGCCGCTAGACGATATCTTTCCTAAGTTGCGCCGCTCCAGACAGCCCGTCGCCCTTGTGAATAACGACCAAGGCAAGGTGCTCGGGATGGTGACGACAGAGGACATACTCGAAGAAATCGTCGGCAAGCTGTAGGGCTCCGTGCTGATGAGCTTAGAATAAAGGCAGTGCGCATGGCCGTGTTATTCCATTGCCCGGAGAGAATAGGACCCCATGGGACCTATGATGGGACGTGTTTCCTGGCCTCTGCTCACTGGCCGCAGTTGATTTTGTAAGGGAAACCCTTACGCATTCCTAAGGGTAAACCTTACAAGAAAAATCAGGGTTTCCCCGATACCCAGAATTTTCTCTTCCTGCTAGTATTTATGCATGAGATCCAGATGTCCCATTTGCGACAGATACATAGGCACGCAGGATGAATGCCCATATTGTGGGTGTGATACGCTGACTCCACGACTACTCAAGAGGTTTCGCCTTGCTGCAGTGATGCTTGGAGTAATTGGGATTATGTTCTTGTTTCTGATGTCGGTATCACGGGGCTTGCCGCTGGTAATGGTGGGCAGGGTGACGCCCATGATGAATTTCGCACGGGTCAGGATGACGGGAGTGGTTGAGCGGAATGTTTATGTTTCCAGGAAAGACGGGATGATTGAGTATATGTCATTTTACCTGGATGATGGCACGGGGGTTTTCAGGGTGGCGGCCTATTCTGATGTCGCGAATAAACTGGGCAGTGGAAAGATGCCAAAGAAGGGTGACTGGGTTGAGGTGAGCGGTAGCCTCAGGATTGTTGCGGGTAAGAAGCCGACGCTACGGCTGGGGAATACGGGGATCAGATGGAAGTGATGTTGGTAGTTGTGTTTTCTCTGTTGGGCGCGGTGCTCTCTGTGGCTTTGTCCTGTGTGCCCGGAATCCATATATATGGTGTGGTGGCGCTGTGTGTTATATGGGTGTCGGGTGGAGTGGTGCCGGAAATGTTTGTTCCGTTTTGCGCGGGTTTAATTGCCGCCTATTCTGTGGTCGGGGTTCTGCCGACCGTGTTGCTTTCGGCACCGGATGAGAGTGCGTTTCTCGCTGTATTGCCAGGCATGAAATATTTAAGGATGGGACGGGGATATGAGGCCGTCATGTTGATGGCGATTGGTGGCTTAGCCGGACTTTTATGGGTATGTGTTGCTGGTATTGGCGCGCCATTTTTTCTGGGCCTGGTGGTTTCGGTTCTACGTCCGCATATGCATTGGATGATATGGTGTGTCATATGTTTTATGTTGTTGTCAGAGTGGCCGAAAGGCGGGAGATATGGATGCGGGACTCGTGAGCGGTTGTTTGATGCCTGGGGTCCGCTTTTGGCTGGATTGGTGACGTTTCTATTATCTGGTACGCTCGGTCTGTTGCTGTTCTTTAGGAGTCCTGTTCGGGTCGAAGGTGCGTTTCAGAATCTGATGCCCGCATTCACAGGGCTTTTTACTTTACCGTGGCTGGTATTGAATCTTGCTGGCAGCAGTGATCTTCCTGCGCAGGAGATAAGGATGGACAGATCAGGTGTTGGTGCGGTGTTCGCAGGTGGTCTGGCTGGTATTCTTGGTGGGAGTTTTGCGGCATTGTTGCCAGCTATTACGGGTGGTGTGGGTGGTTTTCTTGCGGGGCATGCAACGGCGATGAGGGATGACAGGGCGTTTCTTGTTTCGCAGGGTGCTTCGAGGGCGGTTTATTATATAGGAAGCTTTCTGCTCTTCTTTGTGCCTGCAATGTCTCTTACGCGTGGTGGTGCCGCTTGGATGATAAAAGGTGTTTATATGCCTGAGTCATCTCGTGATTACCACATGGCTTTAGCGGCAGTGGCAATCGGCGGCTGTGCGGCCTTTCTTCTCGTCAGTCCCGTGACGCGTGTTGCGATAAGGATTGTGCAGACAGTTGGGTACAGGCGGATGTCTGTTGCAGGAGTAGGGATTGTGTCGGCACTGGTATTGGCGTTTACGGGGTTTGAAGGAATGCTGGTAATGATTACAGCTCTGGGGATTGGTATGATTCCGGTTCTGTACGGCTCGCGTAGAATGAATTGCCTTGGTGTGATTCTTTTGCCAGTCGCAATTTTATTATGAGGAGGAAAAAGGAATATCGAATATCGGATGTTGAAGGGGGGAGAACGGAATATCGAATATCGAATATCGGATGTCGAAGGGGGGAGAACGGAATATCGAATATCGAATATCGAATATCGGATGTCGAATGTCGAAGGGGGGAACGGAATATCGAATATCGAAGTAAAGAGAAAAGGGGGACGGTGATGAGTAGCGGGAATTATGATGTAGTGCGTGACAGAACATACGACTTGGAGGAAAGGCTGATAACATTTGCGGTTGCCATTCTGGATGTTGCAGAGAAAATGCCAGCAACGAGGATAGGGAACCATATTGCAGGGCAAATTATACGGTCAGGAACTTCTCCTGCGCCCAATTATGGAGAGGCTCAGAGTGCCGAGTCACGAAAGGACTTTATTCACAAGATGAAGGTTGCGCTTAAGGAACTAAGGGAAACATATGTTTGGCTAAAGATTTCCAAGCGAAAAGCTATTATTGGGTCTTTGAGAGCGGATGATGCTGTGTTGGATGAGAATGTGGAACTAATAAAGATATTCAGGTCGAGCATCAATACAGCTGAGGCAAAACAGAAAGGTTAGACATAGCATAGCAGGCTAGTTGTTTTTCGATATTCGATATTATTATATACGATGAAAGGAATTACACATTTTACTATTGGGGTTGCGGCGGCATCTTGTTTGCCGACGGCTGTTGAGGCGGGGGCGAATGGTAATCCTCTTTGCTTCATTCTGGGTGGTGTTTTTGGGCTTTTGCCAGATACTATTGATTTCAAGTTCTATCGCTTCTTTTACAGATGTGACATGGAGATACGCCCCGACCCGCTCGATTTCGATGCTCAGATGATAGCCGACGGTATAGCCGTGGCGGTCAACAGGGCTTATGAAAGTGGTCAGTCTGTTAGATTAAAGTTGAGCACGATTCAGTTGGCCGAAGATCGGTGGCAGAGCTATAGAGTTGAGTTTGATGTTGCGAAGCGGCGGGTTGTTGTCAGGAAGGGTCCGGAAGTCGATCTGGGCGGAAACGTGGTTCCGCCAATGGAGGGCGAGAGTCCTCGCGAGCCGCTTGCTCAGGCCGACTTGAGGATCAGAGTAAAGCTGGAGTATTTTGCGGTAACAGAAATTGATATCTTTGATGGACCGGTCTTTGAATTTGTGCCGACAGCAGACAACAGAAAGGTTGAAGCGAATTTCTTGCCATGGCATCGTTCCTGGTCGCATAGTCTGGTTATTGCTTTTGTGTTTGGTTTGCTTGGGTGGTTGATATGGGGTCTCTGGGCGGGGGTGACGATTTTTCTTGCCTATGCTTTGCATGTATTGGTTGATCAGTTGGGATTCATGGGCAGTAACTTATGGTTTCCGTTTACGCGAAGGCGGCTGACCGGAGCGATGAAAGTGCATTCGGGTGATGCCTTGTGGAATTTTGTGTCCGTCTGGCTTGCCTGTTTGGTGATCTTTTGGAATCTCTATGCCGCCGCCGGCTGGGAAGTCCAGAGCTTCAGTGCTATAAAACTTTTCTTCTACGGCGCAGTTATACCAGGAATAGCAACCGCTGTATTCAGGCGGAAAATATTTATCAACCACGAATAACACGAATGGACACGAATATGGAAATGTATCTCGATGGCGCTAGCGACATCGAGATTTCTCAAGCGAAACATACGGGGGAAATAATGAGTGAAATTATATATTCAGAAGAAAGTTATAAGATAATGGGTGCATGTTTTAATGTATATAATGATAAGGGCTCTGGATTTTTGGAGCCAGTATATCAGGAGTGTATGAATATTGAATTAGAGTATCAGAAGATACCTTTTAGTGAACAAGAGGGGTTGGATCTTTTCTACAGAGATAAAAAGTTGAAGCATACGTATGAGCCAGATTTCATCTGTTATAATAAGATTATTTTAGAGCTAAAAGCGGCTAAGAATATAACGGATGGGTATAGGGCTCAGGTAATGAACTATCTTAAGGCAACTCAATATCGCTTAGGAATCATAGTGAATTTCGGGTATCCTATGAAATTACAGTATGAGCGTATTGTGATGTAACGATTTCTCAAAGCATGTATTTCCTCACGCGAAGCGTGAGAATGGAATGCGGCAAGGAGGGCAAATGCAAAGATGTTTGTATTTGGCTTTCTTGTGGCGTTCTGATTTGCTGTAGGCGAATACATGCTTCATGATTTGTGAAGATTAGTGTTATTCGTGGTTAAAATAGAGTTCCGCCTGCCACTTATTATTGCAATAATCTTTGTTACATTATATTCTCCCTGCATGAAGATACTTGTAACAGGCGGAGCCGGATATATAGGCAGTCATACTTGCGTGGAGTTGCTCAACGCGGGGCATGAGGTCGTAGTTGTCGATAATCTTGATAACAGCAGTGAAGATTCGTTGCGACGCGTTGAGGAGTTAACCGGAAAAAACCTGCTGTTTCATAATGTTGATTTGTTGGATCGTGATGCGCTTGATAAGGTGTTTCGTGATGCAGGTATTGAGGCTGTAATTCATTTTGCGGGGCTCAAGGCGGTTGGCGAATCTGTTGCTGTTCCCCTTCGTTATTATCACAACAATATCACCGGCACATTGATACTCTGTGAAGTCATGGCTGAGCATGGGGTTAAGAATCTGATCTTTAGCTCTTCAGCCACAGTGTACGGTGAACCAGAGAAGGTTCCGATTACGGAGGATTTCCCGACAGGCGCAACGAATCCTTATGGCCGTACCAAGCTTATGATTGAGGAGATATTGCGTGATCTCAGTGTTTCTGATAGCGCGTGGAATATTGCGCTTTTACGTTACTTCAATCCGGTGGGCGCGCATCCAAGCGGCCGAATCGGGGAAGATCCGCTAGGGATGCCGAACAATCTGATGCCGTTTGTAGCGCAGGTAGCTATTGGCAGGCGTGAAGAGCTGTTGGTGTTTGGCAATGATTACCCAACGCCTGACGGGACCGGTGTTCGTGATTATATTCATGTTGTGGATCTTGCAATTGGGCATTTGAAAGCATTGGATAAGCTGACTGAGAATCCGGGTGTTGTCACATATAATCTCGGTACAGGCAAAGGTTGTAGTGTGTTGGAAATGGTTGCTGCGTTCAGCAAGGCGAGCGGGAAAGATATACCCTATAAGGTAGTGGATCGTCGTCCCGGTGATGTTTCTGAAGTCTATGCCGTGCCTGATCTTGCTCTCGCAGAACTCGGCTGGTCAGCAGAAAAAGGCATCGATGAAATGTGTGCCGACACCTGGCGCTGGCAGTCTGATAATCCTGATGGGTTCTCAGCTTAGAGATTTCTCGACTGCGCTCGAGATGACAAGATGTCATTCCGAGTGAAGCGGAGCGAAGTCGAGGAATCTCCTACAGGTCCCGACCATAGTTCGGGTTCTCTACGCGGTGTTTGTATTCCGCTGCGATGTCTTCCATCATCATCTCGTACATAGGCGTATCAGGAAGAATGCATCTTTCCTCGATAGGTTCGCCAGCGGCAATCCTGAATATGTCTTCGAGGTAACTTTCTGCATCAAGTCCCTGCAGACGCGGATCGAGATAATGCCCGTACAGGTGTAGAGAGTCGTTGATATCGATGTACGAACCTCTTTCAACAGGAACGCCGAGTTTCTCTATGAGTCCGCGACGTACTTCCTCGTGCATACCTTCTGTGATACCGAAGATATTGGTCGGCACCGCCTTGAGAAGATCTCTTGAGCGCCAATGTCCATTGACGTTAAGAATGTAGCCTTCGCCTTCAGGGTTGTCTATGAGTCTGAACCAGAAGCGCTGGAGGCAGGGTGAGTGATAAGAATCCCACTTAAACGGGCCAAGTTGTTCGTCGTTGTGATCCCAGCGCGGGTCCCATGTGACGCATTGTGCGGAGCGGCTGGTCGTGTTGCGCACCAGATTGTCGACAACAGACTGCAGCTGGTTGGCGGTCTTCAGGTCACCGTTGAGGTCAAAAAACGGATACGCGCGGAAGCGTTGGCTGTAGGTGTAATTCCAGCGTTCATCGCCTTTGACTTCATCAAACTTGCCGGTCTTCATCTTGTCCGCTACGTCTGTCGGTGAGATCATCCATGGATCCTTGACGCCTTCGATCTCAGCCTTATAGTCGCCGAATCCCATCCATCCACCCAGGTAGTGCTTGTGAAAGCGAGGTTCGCCGAACGGCTCCTCAATATGCATTGTGACTGTGGCTTCGATGCTTGGAAAGCTTGTGTAATCGCCTTCCTTGGTGGTCGGGTCGTAATGGGTATGAACTTCCTGTCCAACTCCTAGAACCGCCATGATAGTGGCTTCCCATACTTCGGGGAGGGTGCGACGTACGACATGAATTGACGGATGACAGCGTGGTGATGGATCGGAGAAGGAAATCTTACCTTCACTTCTCAGGTTGTACGCATATTCCTTTGCGACCTTACGGGCTTCTTTAAATGTTTCAAGCGGTCCTATACGCTCCAGCATCTCTTTAGCTTTGCTCATGTGATAATTCCTCCGGAATTATAGTTAAAAGTTAATAGTCATGGTTATAAGAATGGTCTGTGGTTAGAAACTATCATTCGCATGCGTATCCGCATGCGTCCCCGTCGATCCGAATCCGCCTTCGCCTCTGCTGGTGTCGGAGAGCTCTTCTACCTCTTCGACCTCGACAGTGATGACGGGTTTGACGACTATCTGTGCAATCTTCATTCCTTTTTCAATAATAAATTTCTCTTTGCCGTGATTGATCAGTATCACGCAGACTTCTCCTCGGTAACCTTCGTCGATAGTCCCCGGTGTGTTCAGGACGGTAATCTGGTTCTTAGCCGCGAGACCGCTTCTTGGCCGGACCTGCGCTTCTGTGCTTGGGGGTAGTTCGAGGGCTATGCCGGTTTTGACCATTACTGACGCGCCAGACTCGAGTTCAAGGTTGACGTTGGAAAACAGATCTGCACCAGCGTCGCCGGGGTGTGCGTATTGGGGGAGGATTGCGTTTTCAGTAAGTTTCTTAACTTTCAATATCATATCAATAGCCTATGGGTTGTGTTTCGTTTCCGAGGAAACTACCAGATGTAGGGGTGCGAAGCAAGAGAGAATGAAACGTAAAACGTACGGGAGTGAACCATTGAACCTTGAACCATCACCGTTTACCTGTTAGTTTATCTCTGAATTTAAGGAGATTAGTGGGATGGCGCAGCCATACGGCAGAATATTAGGTGGAGCGGCAGATGATATAGCTCGGGCGTATGAGACTTTTCAGGCTCAAGCGGTTGATCATGATGTCGGCAGCATACTTGAGGCTGGCTGTGAGCCGTCTGCGCCGTTCAGCGATAAGCAGACGACACTTGGTGGCGAGGTGTCTGTTACGGGCCCGGGGACGTTCTTTGGGCGCGCACAGAGGACATTAACGTTTACGCCTTCGGATAAGCGTGGCTGGTGGTTCAATCGGACGGATCGTTCCGCCGAGATGCCGATTTATGTTTCAATTAACAACCTGTGGACCGTGGTGCGCAATATTGTATTGAGCAGTGGTTCGCCTCATAACTATATGCGTATGGTTGAACACATTGTGGCACTCAAGGTGGGCATGGGTTTGGACAGCGTCATGATAAACATGGATTCAGGTGATCCACCGCTTTTTGACAGAAGTAGCATGGATTTGGTCGAGGCGGTTGAGAAGGTCGGAATAGTATCCGGTAATGAACCTGCTAAATACGTGACAGTCAAAGAGCCCGTTACTCTAGGGGGAGACAGGGGTGACTTTCTGACGTTTCTGCCGGCTGAGGATGGGGGCAGAGAACTTGATGTTGATTGCGCAGTTGCTTTTAAGTCGGCAATTGGCAAACAGAGAATAAAATTCAGGGTCAATGAGCAGACATTCAGGCGCGGTGCATCGGCGCGGACTAATACGACTCTTGGAATGATGCTATACTGTAAAACTATTGGAAAACTCTTTGCCGACACTCGCAATTTAGGGTATTCTACAAAGAACATTCTGGTTGCTGGGCCGAGAAAATATGTTAACAAGCCGCAATTGATACATGAAGGTAAGTCGCTGGAGGCCGTATGGCACAGGGCGACTTTGGATTTGCTGGCAGCGGCGGCCTTGATTGATACAGGGCGGTTCGTGGGTAAGATTGTATCGCACAGGGCAGGTCACACGTTGGATGTGTGCATGGTTAAGGAATTGTACAGGCAGAATTTGCTTATGGAGCTTTAATTGTCATGACTTTAAGAGATTTGGTGTTGAAGGCGAGGAGTTATCGTCGTTTCTACGAGGACACTCCGGTTACTCGTCAGACGTTACGCATGCTGGTTGATTTCGCCAGGCTCAGTGCCTCCGTTGCCAACCTTCAGCCGTTGAAGTATGTTCTTTCCTGTGATGAAGCGACCAATGAGGTGGTTTTTCCATGCCTAAGCTGGGCCGGCTATCTAAAGGACTGGAAATGTCCGCCCGAGGGCGAGCGTCCCCCGGCTTATGTTGTGATTGTAGGAGATACAGAGATAGCCAAGTCGTTCGGATGTGATTACGGGATAGCTGCGCAGAACATGCTGCTTGCCGCTGCAGAGATGGACCTTGGCGGCTGCATGATGGGGGCAGTTAAGAAGAAACAGCTTCGAAAAGCCCTTAAGATTCCGGCGCGCTACAAGATATTGCTGGTGGTCGCAATTGGAAAGCCGAAGGAGAAGGTTACAATCGACCGGGTCAACAAAGATGGCGACATAAAGTATTGGCGTGATATCAACCATCTTCACCATGTCCCCAAGCGCGCATTGAATGATGTGATACTTGAAACGTGATGGAGCGGAGCCTAGATGTTGCCGACTTTAGTCGGTGGTGATCCTAGTGGTTATTTCTTATCAATGGATTCTGTCGCCCCCTGTCTGGATTCTGTGCTGAGATTTCCCTTGTAGACGCGCACTGTTGCGATGGTGAAGAGGATCATAAGTATGATTACGATTGTCATATAAACAAACGCGGCCATCATCGTTTTCCTTCGCGACCAGAAAGCACGACCGCTTAATGTTTTTTTTCTGCGGATAGACGGGAGCGCTTTCACCACTTCGGTGCTGATGTCTTCCGGCGCTTCAACGAAACTGTCCTCCAGCATCGTTTCTATCATTTCGTCGTTATATTTTTCCGGTTCCATGTTCATGCCTGTTCTCGGTTTAAGATCTTTTTCAATTCGTCTCTTCCGCGCATAACTCTCATTTTCGCCGCGCTTACACCGATGAGGAGAATCTCGGCTATCTCTTCGTATGAGCAACCCTCGGTGTATTTCAGTGTGAGAGCTGTCCTTATTACTGGTGCAAGCCTTGATAATGCCTTTTCAAACTTGTCTCTGTTGATGTCATGCCCTTTGTCTTCGAGATACTTGTCTTTCAGATATTGTTCTTCCGTCCTTCTCCGTTTAACCCTTTTTCTGAAAACGTTTTTTGTCAGATTGGAGCATATTGTAAGAAGCCAGTTCTTGAATGAATATGCGCAGTCGTATTTTTCAAGCTTCTTGTATGCCCTCACGAAGGTATCCTGCGCCAGATCCTGGGCATCCGGAGCACTGTTTGTCATCCGGTATGCCAGGTTATAAACACTCCTTTCATATCGGTTAACCAGGACTTCGTAGGAGTTCTGGTCGCCCTCGATACTTTTTTGAACCAGTATTTCGTCAGGAATATCCATTATTTACTTCAATCCATATACAAAGATGACGGGTAAAAAGTCACATATATTTAGGTTCAGGGTTTTTTGTTTGACTGTGCATATGGGGATTGTGAGGGAAAAACACGCATTTTTCGAGTGTTTTTTAATTGAAAAAGTAATAAAATATGTGACGAAGCAGTCAATCAGAGGTGTATAAAGGTTAAAAGAGAGCAAAAGATGAGAGACATCATACAACAGTGGAATTACTGAGGAGGGTAGAATGAAACGAAAAAACGATTTTTCTGATGGATTCAGCCTTATAGAGCTGACTATAGCTTTGGCGATAGCGACGCTTATGTTTACGGGCATATATATGGTAAGTCTGCAGACAATGAATTTTCTTCAGATGGCTCGTGATGAATCAAGAGCAACACAGGCGGCTACGTACGAGATGGAGAAGCTTCGCTCTCGCACATGGATGAGTCTGCTTACAATGGATGATGATACGGCATTTGATGTGAATGATAATGCTGCTCTCGGGTATTTGCGCAATGGCGTCGGATCGATCAAAAGAACGGCAATCACCCCCGCGGGTCTGTTTGTGGATATTCTAGGGGTCACCGTCACCGTCAATTGGACGGCTTATGACGGTACGACAGGTGCCAAAACACTTACGAGTGCAATTACAAAGCGGGGGATGTTGAAATGAAGACAAGAAACAGAGAGGGCTTTTCACTTGTTGAGATGATGATCGCTGTATCGCTTGTCGGGATAGTGATTGGGATGAGCACATCCGGGTTTGTGGCGTTGGCGCGTTCTTCGTCCATTGCCAAGCAATGCAGTGATATGCATGCTGATCTACGTATTGTGGTTGAGGTGATGTCGAAAGACCTGATGTCAGCCAGCGAGGTCTTGGCCTATGGTGAATCCGCGGGGGTTTTGGGCGGTGGTGGAGGAGTTTCATACGTCAGGGTAATGGCCCAGCGCGGAACCAATGCAGTGCCGGTGTATTATATTTATTCTGCCAATCGGGTGTATAAGTTCGAGACAAGCGCGAAGATACTTGCGGAGGACGTAACGGGTATGAATATAGTTATGTATGAAGATGACGGTCTGACGGTTACAACGACTCCTGCCGATGCGTTTTCGATCGACATAACTTTGACGATGCAGAAATCGGTTGGAGACATGGATTTTGACGATACTTTCCAGAGTCGTGTAATGCTTCGGAATAAACAGGAGTAATGCTTCGTGACAAATTTCGAATCAATAGATTTTAGACTACATAAAAAGGAGAACCGGATGAGAACTAAAAAGACAAAGATAAAGGGCAATGAGGGTTCGGTGATATTGATAACACTGCTACTGACATTTGTTATTTCGATGATGGTGGCTGGAGCGGTTACACTGGTGCTGCATGAATTTAAATTCTCGATGATTTCATCGAATAGGGCGCAGTCGCTGCATGCAGCGGAAGCGGGTATAGATTTTGCCATAGCATCGCTACAGCAATTTGTACAGTATGGGTATGACTGGGAAGACAACGGCTGGAGCAAGGACGGTGATATCTATTCTATGGCAGACATCGACCTGAC
Organism: Lentisphaerota bacterium; assembly: GCA_030590485.1. Taxonomy (GTDB): domain Bacteria; phylum Verrucomicrobiota; class Kiritimatiellia; order UBA8416; family JAUUYL01; genus JAUUYL01. The sequence goes on from JAUUYL010000027.1 coordinate 31,261, forward strand.
TATGGACGGTCATATTACGCAGGATGCCTCATTTTCCATTTCGCTTGACACAAATTTGATGGTAGCGACGGCTGGCGGTTTTATGGCTGAGCCGGGGACAGGCGGAACGATTACGCGAACCATTCAAGTCGACCTCGAGCCGGACTGGATGTATCGTTTTGAGAAGGGCCTGCTGGGTAAGGATGTATTGACCTTCCAGGGTGTTGCAAACTGCGATTCTTACAATTCAAATGATGGTCCATACGATCCTGTCCTGAATGTTTCAACCAATTGCGATATTGGTTCGATGGCGCTTAGCATAGAGGGCATAGAAGGTGGAGGTACAGTTCTTGTTCAAGGCGATGTGTATGTTACCGAAGCTGGAGACGCGGTTGGCGAGTTCTGGACCGGTGAAGAGTTTGGCAGTCTGGATGTTGATATTCCTCCATATATTCCTGAGCGAACAGACATCACAGATGTTGCTGTATTCTCGGAAACCACCATTGATGTACTTGGCGACCAGTATATGGGTGTTCCGTCTTTCGATGGTAAGAATAAGGAAGTCATTATTCAAGGCGAAGGTAAACTGACTATATATGTTGCAGGTGACTTTGAAATTGGAACTGCCTCTACTTTGACGCTTATTCCAGCCACAAACAAGACATTGGAGGTCATAATAATTGTAAATGGTGAGCATATGGATATGCTTGGCACGCTTAATAACGACGGGCCGCCTCTGGCTCTGCAGTTGTATGGGACGCAAAATTGTCTAGATGTTAAGGTGACCGCGAATGATGAGAAATCATTGGTCGTGTATGCTCCAAGTGCCAGTATCACGTTGGCTGGTAGTGCGTCAGTATTTGGTTCTATCGTTGGGGCTGAGCTGTATATCGGAGGTGGTTTTGACTTTCATTTTGATGAAGCACTTGCAACAAATGACACGCCTATACTTGCCGGCTTCACCATTGAGAATTGGCGAGAACTGTAAGATCTGGCAAATAATCAAGAGACAGAAAGCTGCCCCTGCCGCAGCTTTTTGCTGAATACATTCCACTTCTCTGGCTTCGCCATTGTAAGTGAATGAGGAGCAGGGAGATAGATATGTCGGAGGAGTCCTGAGGGCTCTTAGAGGTTGTTTTTGGTGGCAAAACGGGGCTTTAAGATAAACACATAATATGGATCAGGAATACCTTACAGCTCGGTTTTGACCCCAAAATAAGAGTCTAAGGGGCTGTAGTGCGATGTAAAATGTAGTAATCGGTTGCTGGGCACCATGTTGCGCTGGCGAAGCCAGAATGTACAGTAGCATAACGCTGATCTTCAGCGGCGCGGCTTTAGACGCGTACGCTGGAAGATTTTGTTCGGTGGTCAACGATTTTGTCGGGATGGGATTTTTCACGCATGCGTAAATCTGCAACCATTTCGTCGAGGTTGTA
>JAUUYL010000039.1 GCA_030590485.1 Lentisphaerota bacterium
AAAGAAACGCATAGAACAGGCCGATTTCGGAAAATCTATGCTGGTGCGAATTGTCTCGATGCTTGTCGGGCTCATTCGCAGCACCTCTCCCAGTCGCGTTCATGAGGATTCCGTGGATTACTCCACAGGCAGATCAGAAGTAATCGATTAGGATTACGATTACGATTAGGATTAGGATTAGGAGCAATCCCGGCAGAGCTGCAATGCGCCCTTAGTGAACTCATGGGTATTGCCCGCTCTTTTAACTTGCATAACCCGCTGATATTAGGTCAAATACGCGGAATACTTAATATCTAACAACTATGGCTAAAGAACGTAAATCAGCAATCAGTCCAAAGCGGCATGAAGACTACCCTGAGTGGTATCAGCAGGTCGTCAAGAATGCCGACCTCGCAGAGTCGAGCCCGGTCAGGGGTTGCATGGTTATCAAACCGTGGGGCTACGCGCTCTGGGAAAATATTCGCACAGAACTCGATATCATGTTCAAGGCTACTGGTCATGTTAACGCATACTTCCCCCTCTTTATACCGCTCAGCTATCTTCAGAAGGAAGCTGATCATGTTGACGGCTTCGCCAAGGAATGCGCCGTAGTCACGCATCATCGCCTCGAAGCCGACGCCGATGGCAAACTCGTGCCGGCAGGCGAGCTGGAAGAGCCGCTTGTCGTTCGCCCAACATCAGAAACAATCATCGGAGAAACATATTCCAAATGGGTGCAGAGCTATCGCGATCTGCCTATCCTTATCAACCAATGGGCGAACGTGGTAAGATGGGAAATGCGCCCGAGGATATTCCTGCGTACCACTGAATTCCTGTGGCAGGAAGGTCATACCGTACATGAAACCAAGGATGAGGCTTGGGACGAGACTGTTAAGATGCTCGAGGTCTACAAGACTTTTGCTGAAGAGTATATGGCAATGCCAGTGATAACGGGCGAGAAAACGACAGAAGAACGCTTCCCGGGCGCTGAAAACACTTTATGCATCGAGGCTATGATGCAAGACCGCAAAGCGCTACAGGCGGGGACAAGCCATTTTCTGGGCCAGAACTTTGCTAAGTCAGCGGACATCGCGTTCCAGAACAGAGAAGGACAGAGAGTACATGCATGGACAACATCATGGGGTGTCTCGACGAGACTTATCGGCGGCATGATAATGACACACGGTGATGATGATGGATTTATCGTCCCGCCACGCCTGGCACCTAAACATATCGTAATACTCCCGATCATCCGTGATGACAAAGACGCAGAGACAGTTCTCAGCTACTGCGAGAAACTTAAGATTGAATTGGAAGATGTTAATTTCAACAGAGTACCCGTCAGGGTTGAACTGGATAACAGAGACCTTAATGCGGGAGAAAAGGGATGGAGCTGGGTAAAGAAAGGCGCCCCGATACGATTAGAAATCGGAATGCGCGACATTGAGAGCGATTCTGTCTTCATGGGCCGCCGCGACCAGCAGGGCAAGTCGGGTATGCCAAGGGCCCAGTTCGTTGCCGATGTCGCGGGTATACTCGGTGAGATACAAGACAACTTGTTCAAGAAAGCACTTGCCTACCGCGAAGAGCACACAAAAAACATTGATGACCTTTCTAAGTTTGCAGACTTCTTCACGCCAGAGAATCCGGAGAAACCGGAAACTCATGGCGGGTTTGCGCTTTCACACTGGTGCACAAACCCAAATTGTGAAAATAAAATTAATGCGGATCTTTCCGTTACTATTCGATGCATCCCATCCTCCTCCGATAACGAGGAACAGGGCAAATGCATCGTCTGCGGAGAGAAAAGCCCTCAACGTGTAATATTTGCTAAAGCATATTAAAAAGGAGTGATGAGATGACGAAAAGGGAATTGGTTGTTCGAATATCCAAGGAAACAGGCATCATACAGGAAGATGTCCATGCAATAATCCAGAAGACACTTGATTATATTACCGAAGGTCTGGCCAATGGTGACCATGTTGAATTTCGTGATTTCGGCGTTTTTGATGTAGCCGTACGCAAACCGCGTATAGGCCGCAACCCACACAAGCCGAAAGAAACAGTCCAAATCCCTGCTCGCAAGGTCGTGAAGTTTAAGCCCGGAAAGAAAATGAAGGACATTGTCCTCAACTCATAATGGCATCGAACACGAAATATCAAGCGCCCCGGGGAATGCGGGACTTCTACCCCGAAGATATGACCCGGCGCAACGCAATCTTTGACGCTTGGAAAGAAGCGGCTCATCGCTTCGGCTTCTCTCAGTACGATGCGTCTGTTGTTGAATCACTGGATCTCCTGAAACGAAAAGCCGGTGAGGAAATAGTCAACCAGATATATGATTTCGAAGACAAGAGCGGTCGCAAGCTGGCTCTCCGTCCGGAAATGACCCCCACCCTCGCGCGAATGGTTGCCTCAAAGCAGAACTCGCTGACTTTCCCTCTTAAATGGTTTGCCATGGCACAGTGTTTTAGATACGAGCGCATGACACGCGGTCGCAAGCGGGAGCATTACCAATGGAACCTCGATATCATAGGCGAAGAAAGCATTTCCGCTGAAGCGGAAGTTATCGCCGCCTCAGTCCATGCCCTTGAGCTTATGGGCTTGAGCAGTAAGGATTTTAAAATTCACTTCAGCAGCAGGGCTTTACTTTCCGACCTCTTATCCAAACTGGGCATAGACGCCACACACCATCAGGCAGCCTTCCTCGCCCTGGACAAACGCGGCAAGATTGATGACAAAGCCATCACCGAGCTTTTAACAAAGGAAGGCGTCGACAGCGCAACAATTGAACAGGTCTTCAGTCTTCTCGAGATATCATCCCTGGATGACGTTCAGAAAGCGCTAGGCGAGACTACCGATGCCCTTGTTAATATACAATCGTTCATGAGCTTACTCGACACATACGGCCTTAAAGATGCCGTCGTATTCGATATATCGGTCGTTCGTGGACTGGCCTACTACACTGGAATCGTTTTCGAGGCGTTTGATACGGCCGGCAAATTCAGAGCCATCTTCGGCGGAGGCCGTTACGATAACCTTCTTGGTGATATTGGCGGAAAGCCAGCAACTGGAGTGGGCCTGGGCTTTGGTGATGTAGTCATTGATGAGGTGCTATCAGAAAAGACGTCTGATGAAGAATCAGAAAACACCATAGATGTTACCTCTGTCGGATTTATGCAGGAAGAGCAAAGGAACACAGCCATGTCTGTTGCATCCTTACTAAGAGCAAAAGGCAACAATGTCGACCTTTCCCTCAAGCCGGAAAAAGCGAAAAACTTCTTTGGTAAGGCAAACAAATGTAACTACAGCAAAGCCGTTTACATCGGACCGGATGACAAAGAAAAAGGTGTCGTCAGAATCAAAGACCTTGCCACCCGACGCGAAGAAGAAATGCCCCTGAGTTAAGACCTCCACATTAAGTAAACATAGGTCCCATATGTCCTGTAGGTCCTATTCTTCTTTCTTCTCTTTAGGAAGATTTAATTTCAGATGAAGTTCACGCAGCTGAACCTCTGACACTTCAGCAGGAGCATTCATCATGAGATCCTGCGCCTTCTGATTCATCGGAAAAGCGATCACTTCCCTGATGTTATCTTCATCCGCAAGAAGCATGACAATGCGGTCGATTCCCGGAGCAAGCCCGCCATGAGGCGGAGCGCCATATTTGAACGCGTTGATCATGAATGAAAACTGTTCGTCGACTTCTTTCTGGGAATATCCGGCAATTTCAAATGCCTTGTACATGATTTCCGGACTGTGATTTCTTATAGCGCCACTGGACAATTCGACACCGTTGCACACAATATCGTACTGATATGCAAGCACTGAAAGCGGGTCGTCGCCCATCAACGCGTCCATGCCACCCTGCGGCATCGAAAACGGGTTGTGAGAAAACGCTACCTGATCGGTCTCTTCGTCTATTTCGAACATTGGGAAATCAACTACCCAGCAGAAACGGAAAACATCCTTTTCAATGATATCCAGTTCCTGCCCAAGGTGGACACGAACCTCTCCGGCAATTCTAGCCGCAGACTTAGGCTCGTCGCTCACAAAGAATACAACATCACCGGACTCCACATTACAACTCTCAGCAATCTGCGCAAGTTGTTCTTCCTCAAGGAATTTAACAATTGGACCCTTGGTGTTTTCTCCGTCCCAGACAATATACGCCAGCCCTTTCGAGCCAACTGATTGTGCATACCCGACCATTTTATCAAAGAAACTCCTGGGCCTATCAGATATTCCCTTAACCGGCAGAGCCCTTACAACACCGCCCTTCTCAACAACAGACTTAAACGCATTAAACCCAGAGTTTGCAAACACCTCAGACACATCAACAATCTCTATAGGTATTCTCAGGTCAGGTTTATCCGACCCGTACTTAAGCATGGAGTCTTTGTAGGTAATCCGCCTGAAAGGTGCGGGATCTGATGTCTTATCGGAGAACTCTGTGAATATTCCCTGTAAAACGTCCTCCACCACTTCGAACACTTCATCCTGCTCAACGAAAGACATTTCTATATCAAGCTGATAGAACTCGCCCGGCGAGCGATCGGCACGCGCGTCTTCATCACGGAAACATGGTGCAATCTGAAAGTACCTGTCCATACCGGCAACCATAAGAAGCTGTTTAAAGAGCTGTGGCGCCTGCGGCAAGGCATAAAACTTACCAGGATGAACTCTGCTGGGTACTAGATAGTCACGCGCGCCCTCGGGTGAACTGCAGGTCAGTATAGGCGTCTGAAACTCATTAAAGCCTTGAGCTTGCATCCTCTGTCGCATACTGGCTATGACCTGAGACCTCAAACGAAGGTTGGCCTGCATTTTTTCACGTCGCAAATCCAGATAGCGGTACTTAAGGCGCTGATCTTCGGGATATTCTTCATCACCGGCGAGATATATGGGAAGCGCTTCGGCTTCGCTCTCAAAGACAATAGTATCTGCAAAGAGTTCAACTTCTCCAGTCGGAAGCTTAGGGTTAATGGCTTCATCAGCACGACATTCAACCTTTCCTGTGATGGTTAGAACAGATTCAGGCCTGATACGCTGACATTTATCAAAAAACTCTCTGTCGGGCTGAACGACAATCTGCGCTACGCCGTAATGGTCTCTTAAATCAATAAAAAGCACGCCGCCATGGTCGCGCTTTCTGTACACCCAGCCGGAAACGCGCACTTCGGATCCACTGTCCTCTTTTCTTATCTCACCACATTTATGTGTTCTATATTTATGCATAAACCCCTCTGTTAATAACTAAGGTCGTATTACTTACAAAAAAAAAGAGCCAGTATCAATCATATTATGACAAGCAGTCGCAAGGTCACAACGCCCAACAACCAACTTCCAACAAGCAAGCGTCCCGTTCATAATACACCTAGGATTCGAGCTGTCTCCCCATTGTTTCATTGCATTTCCGTGGAAGTTGGACGTTGGTTGTTGGAAGTTCGATTCTCTCCGAAAATGGCGGAGCCATCTCTACTCTACTATCGTTATTACGGTCCCAGATGGCAGATATGTATAAAGCTCTTCCACTTCGTTATTTCGCATACGGACACAGCCTGCGCTTTCGGCTTTACCGATGCTTTCGGGCTTCCATGTACCATGTATCCCGTAGCCTTTGACATTAGGTGTATCTCCTGTTGCTTTAAGAGTCATCCATCTGGTACCCAGAATATTCTCCGGCTCGCCGAACTGATAACTCTTTCCGTTCGGATGCCACCAGACCGGTTCCTTCTGCTTCTCTGTAATCAGGAACTTTCCAACCGGAGTCTTTCCAAATTTTCCGGTGCCGACGCTATATCTCTTAAAAAACTCGCCGTTCATATAAACAATCATGTCTATATCAGACTTACTCACCGTAACGGACAACTTTCCAGTAAACACCCGAAGCATATCTCCAACCTTTATGCGTGACGGGTTTTTTACATTATTGCTTTTTGCTATGAGATCCACCGTAGTTCCGACCTTTTTAGCTATCTTATCGAGAGAATCACCCCGCTTGACAACATAATCCATCTTCTCAGGCATGGCGTAGGGCGTCATGATCAGGTCTATATTGATCTTACCCACCCGTGCCTCAACAGACTTCCTGATATTGTCTTTGATAGGCAGTTTCAGAATATCTCGATATATCTTCTGAGCGGCAACAAACTGTCGCTTTCCTTCCAACGCTTGTGCCTTCTTAAGCATTGCCCCGGTATTCGCAATGTTTACGGGTGAAACGGGAGTTTTCGGGCCAGGCGGTTGTTCAGATTGAGCTGATGAGGTTTCGTTGGTGGATCCGGCTTCAGCCTCGAACTTTTCAGCAACTATCTCAACTCGGCGCTGAAGCTCCTGCGCCTTCTTCATCTTTTTCTGATTTTCGTTCCAGAGAAAGATCACTCCGGCGATGACTATCAGGATTAGAATCAGCCATGGCTTCCGGTTGGGTGATTTAAAATCGTCCAGGTCTTTGACTTTCATTTGATCAACCTGCTAAGTGCAGTAAAGTGCGCATACACACTGCGCTACGTTTCCAGTTGGTATCGCTACCTTCGTCCGGAGCCCCTCATTGCCTTCGAAGCCATGAGTATGACTGTTTACCATGACACCTTGAAATTATTAGACCAACCGTCTACGTACCTGATGTCGTCGCCTTCACGCCACTGACCTTCGAGAATCATCATACTATTGCTTCTGTCGGCAGAATATGTGGAAATTATCTCTTTCTCAAATACGAACTCATCGACACCATCCTCGCCTATGTTGATTCTTGTGCTAGAGTTTTCATCCGCGATATCAGTAACGGCGAGAAAACGCAAGAAGCCTTCAAAATAAATGTCATCATGAATTGTGTTGCCGTTAGGACCTATCTTCCAGAACGTAAAGTTCATCAAAGACATCATCGCACCGTTAGGGTAGGTCGTTGTTCCGTCAACCGGTGGTGCGATCACTCCTGGCGACCCGGTCACACCTTCGTAGCGCTCGCCCAGATTGTCAACAACATCAAGCCTGTTTCCCGTCTGAGTAATCAGAAAATAGGTTATATCTGGCCTGCCGGTTACCAATTGACCGTCTGTTTCGCGTGCAACATACTGACCAGAAAAATTCAACTCAACGCCAGCCCCGCCACTGGTATTAAAGGCTGTATCTGCATCGCTTTCCCATTCGCAGCCTGAATAGATTCCAGCAAACAGTGCCAGCATAACAACCGGGCCTAATCTTAATAATTTCTTCATTATATCTCCTGAGTACCAAAAGCGCTTAGCGCATATTTTTAAAACAGACAGACAGAATAGCCGTTTTCAACTGGCCTGTCAATAGCACCGTGAACTCTAATCAACCATCATTATTTTGTAATACCGCGACTGTTCACCATCAGAATCTTCATCACGGTATACACCGAAACGGCCAGTTGGTGTCACTGAAGAGAGATACTGCCACGGTGATCCTGTTGCAAGCGACTGAGGCGTAGCGTAGAAAACCAGATATTCAACTCCCGGTATAGAGTTCCACGTCAGCAATGCTGGACTGTTAACGGTTATTCCAATAATGATCCTATCGACCTGATCAACCGTAAGACCCGCCACTGTCCAGCTTCCAGACAGCCCCACATCGGTGGTTTGCGAAGAGCCTGTATCACTCATCAGTTTATACTTGCCGGCTGGAATAAGACCCGAGAAACCAAACCCGCCTGTCCCGCTCGCGACTGTTGACATAATAGGATCATTGATAACATTATTAGTCCCGAAGGCACTGGTATCGCCGAACAGGTAGACATCGGCGCTCGTAGCCGGATTAAGAATACCTGATATCTCACCAGATTGGAGTATCGCAACATCATCAATGAACCATCCGTTCGCCCGTCCCGCACCGTCTGACTCAAAAACGAACTTGAGATATACATTTTCCTGGTTTTGCAGCGGTTCAAGAGAAACGACCACACGACGCCACTGGCCGTCCGTGGTGTTGAATGAATTGTTACGATCAGGTAGCACAGTGACAGTTGGTCTGCCCTGGCCACTTACTCTTGTCAGGATATCAGCGGCGGTCGTCGGCCTGATCGCTTCAACACGGACATTGTCACCCGAGTCATTAAGATCAAGGTACTCATGGAACACCAGATATATACCATTGTTGTTGCTCGTATCTGTGCTCTCATCCGCATTAAACGGCAGCGTTAGCTGGAGAATCGGCGAGTAGAGCTCTTCAACCGCATCGTTATTATAGAAATCCTTCAGGTCAGTCCCGTAACACCAGCGCCCGCTGCGTGCGCTCTTCGGTGTGCCGGACTGAGGCGGTCCGAGTTCCCACCCGCCCTCCAGATCCGCAGCCCTGTACCAGAGGTTTGTGAAACTCACGAGCATTCCGTCAAATCCAGTTCTCATCTCAAACCCTGGAATCGTTGGCGACGGCATGCGATGGCCCTGTATCGGTGTATTGAATGGCGCACCGCCATACATTGCCTCGAACTCGAGGTCGCCGTTAGAACGTTCATGCGAGAAGGAGAGCGCCTCGAAGTCAGCTACGGCTCCGCGTGGATATGCATTATACTGCCCAGGAGCTGGTGTACCCGGAATTGACCAAAACTCTTCCTCCCAGCTGTATCCACCCAGTCTCTGGAACGCGAACGGTATCTTCTCCGCAGCGTTTGTGTTGAGCGAAAAACCCCAGTCAAGAATAGGGTAAAAGCCGCCATTTCGATCGAACAGTGCATTGACCCTTGGGTCACGGCCGGCATCAGGTCCACCCAGAGAATGCTCCATCCCATCATCGACCCAGTCATTATCCGTATCTTTCGAAGTAGGCAGGGTTCCGGTACGCCCGCCGAACATATACTGTCCGTCAAACGCCGCGAAGGCCCTCGCAGGAGGCGTTCCGCTCCTCTCCCCGTAAGGATTCGCTAGTATCCAGCGCCATGGCGTTGAAATTGCATCAGGGTCATTCAGGTCTACAGTGCTTGGGTTCTGACCTTCCTGCAGAACCCAGGCATCATTGTAATAAAACTGTCCATCGGTTCCGCCGAAGATTGAAGGTCTTCCGTTGATCTTATGGAAGATATGACCTCCACGCGGGTTGGGTCGGTTAGGATCAGTAATATATTCACCGCTGTCAACATTGGCGAAGTTGGTAATCTCGTACCAGTTGTCGAGAGTATTCTCCCATAGCCAGAGATCATTGAGCGGCTCATTATTGACATCAAACCCGCCAAACATCACCGCACCATGGATGGACTCCGCCATTCCATGCCCCCAGCGACCGACCGGCTTGTTAACAGGCGTTTTCAATGCCCAGGTAATAGATATGGAACCTTCGCCTACCAAACCATCTGACGCCCATGTATCATTGAGTACATTGTTACCGTCAACACCGCCGAACAGCAGCAGTCCGTCAGCAAAAATAACATTGGCTGATGATTTCCTTGGGAACGGCGTATATGTCGGTTCAGTAGCCCCGCTCACACTCGTCATTATACTTATCTGATTAGGTGTGTATTTAGAGGCAAACTTGTCACCGCTGACCCAGTATCCGCCTGCAGCAGGCCATTCCCAGAATGGTGCGCGGGCATAGACGGTCATCCAGTGATCAGATATGACCAGCTGGTTCGTTGTTCCTGCGACTGGCTGAGGCTTCAGGACGAAGCCTATATTACCGCCAAGTTCCCATACACCGGAAGGATGAACGATCTGGAATATTTCGTTTACAAGAGGCGTTACGTCCATGCCGAAGACATCACCCGGTTTCTGAACCGGAATGGTCACCTGAATGTTAGTGGTCTTGTAATAGGCCTCATTACGTGGGAGGAAGTTGTCCCATGTATCCAGATTCTCTCGGCGAAGAGGCGTGAAGTCCGTGTCTCTGGCATTGGCCCCATTAACCCCGTAAGACGGGTTTGACGACCAGATCTGGTGCGGATCGGGATTAGGTACCGACGGCACTTCTCTCAGGCTGACCTCGGCAAAGACGTCCAGTATCATAGGGGCAGTGTTCGTCCTGAATCCACTCACGATAGAGAGAGCGGAAAAGAGTGTACCCGCGTCCGAAGAGTTCTTAGTATTGAGGATATTTTCCACCTGAAGCCCGACGATCGTCTGGTTGGTGACACCGGGGACAGTCTGGGCATCATAGGCCAGGTAGCCTCCCGTATTGATTAACTCATTGGGGGCATTGGAAGAGATTGAATTCGCAAGCCACTGGTATGATACGTTGCCAGCGGCCCACTCATAGGTTGCCTGAGAGAAATCATCTTCATGGAGATAATAAGGAATAAAATTATTATTGTATGGCAGCTTCCACTTCTCAACCGCTTCCTTGGTATTGTTGCCTATAGGATAATAATAGAAATTTGTATTAATGTTGTCAAACCCGGTGAAGTACCCCATTGGAACCATATTGTTCGTTCCATTTTCACCCCAAATCTCCGCCGGATCAGTGCCACTGTCTCCATCATAATACTGGTATCCAGGGGGAACGCCAGGTCTTGGTCTCACAACGCCGTCAACTCCGCCCCAGTTACCGGGTCCGCTTGGGCATACCTGCGGAAAGGCAAAGAGCAGGAGTTCAGAGCGGCCCGCACTCATCGTGCCGCGAGGGTCAACGGCACCATAAACACTATCAAGAACCCAGTCCATCATTCCCTTCAGAACCCAGATCTGGTCATAGAAATGTCCACCGTCACGGCCGCCTACAAGAAGGTACTGATCTGTTCTAAGCAGAGTCTGTTTCCTCTGCCTTTTTACATTGTGACCTACCGGTGCACCTACGTATGTTCCGTCATCATCATCCATTATAGTAAATTTAACCCTGGCCGCCTTCGCGCCCCAACGTCTTTCAGGCACCGTAGGTATTGAATAGAACAGAGTGGCCACCGGGTCCGGCTCGACAAGCACCTGGGTGCTTAGATCTGCGACTTCAGCTGCTGCTGAACCTACAGTATCATCGTAGACAAGCAGCCGCGCAACGGAGAAGGCGTTGCCCCTGGCAGATATATAAAGTCTATGTATTCCAGCCTCTAGGTACTGTGAGAGACCCAGACCGCTGGCCAGTTTTGTATCCCAGGACCATGTATCAACCGTTGCCATGAAATCATTTGGATTAGGTTCAACAGCAATCCAGGGTCCGAAGTCCAGGTTGATCCAGACCGTATCCTCCTCATCAAGAATACTGGTAACCATATTGTAGAGCCTGATCTGATAGGTTCCCGCCTGCTGAATATCGAGGTAAAAGCTCAAAAGCCCTTGTCCCCGCCCAGGGATATCATCAAAACCGGTCTCAGTCGGATCTTTCTTGAGTTTCCGCGTCCACGAGTAGTAATCAGCAGGGCCTGTAGGCGGTGCAGGTATATAGCCTGACAGTGCCCAGTTGTTGACCATAGGCGCATTGGTTATATCGATAGCAAACTGTCCAGCCGGGTTATGCCTGTACACAGGCTGCAGCCCTGGAGCCGCGTCTGGAAAAAACGGTTCATAGCCGATCCAATGCGATTCGGTTAGAGGATTGTATACCCGCCCGACCCCGAGCTGCCACATGTCGTTGAGGGCACGGTCATAATGCCCGCCAGCATTGATATTGGTAGAACTGTTCACTTCACCCTGTCTCAGTCCTGCCGGGTCGATACCATCTATCAGGCCGTCACCATCACTGTCCTGAGCCATAGGACTCGTGCGATATGATTTAATCTCATCGCCATCCGGTACACCGTCATCGTCAGAATCCGGATCCCAGGGGTCGGCGCTGCCTTCAATCGCATACTGGTCAGCGTCGGCATCCATTACGAAACGCATCTCGTACTCGTCTATATTATCAAGTCCGTCACCGTCAAGATCACCGTAACGCCAGTAGTCCTCCTCCCTTATGGCCCACTGAGTCTCAGAGCGCAGGCTTGGAATCGGATCCTGAGGATGCAGGCCGCGCCACACTTCCCATCCGTCAGGCATTCCATCGCCATCGGAATCAGGATCAAAAGGATCAGACGGGTAATCCCACACGAGACCGTCAGGGTTAATTCCTGTAAGATTATCGCGAACCAGCCACTCCTCCAGATTAGAGAGGCCGTCACCGTCCTCATCAGCAGTGCCATCCAGTTGATCCATCGGATTCAATCTCTGGGTACCATCCCTGATGATGCGCATACCATTCGTATCGTTAAACGCCGTAAGAACTTCGAACCCGTCCGGCATTCCATCACCATCCGTATCCCAGTCAGTCGGGCCATCTATAAAACCGTCAAAATCGAAGTCACCGCCGTTCCAGTTTGGGAAGAAACCCCCGTCCAGGCCATTGGATTCATCGAGATCTGTATCGATCACCTCCTGCCCATCCCAGAGTCCGTCCAGATCGGTGTCATGAGCAAGCGGGTCAGTTCCGTAAACGTTCACTTCCGCTCCGTCGATAACGAAATCATTATCAGAATCCGAGGCAAAAGGATCAGTCCGGTTTATCCACTCCTCAAAATTATTCAGACCATCAGGCCCATCGAGATCCTCATCAAACAGGGCATCTGCAGGATCAACCGGATCGAGGCCGTATTCATATTCCCACCCATCAGGTATTCCGTCGCCATCGGTGTCAGCGAGGCCGGGATTACTCCAGCTGTTCGACAAGCCGCTGGCTATAGCATCAACACCAAGAAATTCACGGAGGTTAGACAGGCCGTCCAGATCAGGATCATAGTCCGCGCCTGTATTATCCAGCACATCAATGCCGTCAACTGATTCATAGAGAAACTCGTACCCATCCCACATGTCATCATCATCGCTGTCCTCATCCGTCGGCGTTGGGTCGGCAAACACGGCTTCGTTCAGATTATGGCTGATATTGACTATAGATTCATCGTCACCGAGTACATCTACAGCATAGACCATGACCGGCCGCCCTCTTGAGTTGGTTGTCCATGAGAGACCTGTAGCTTCGAACCTGTCTCCTTCAATAGACATGGGGCCGGTAGAGGGAAAGAAACTTACACCGGCCAGGTATGAACCATTAAACATGATCTGCACGGCGGTCTCCCGTACGGATGCGTCGGCGGCCAGCACACTCAGGGCAAGTCGATTAGTCAGCCCGTCATAGGCGAACTCCTGCCCGTCAGACATGCCATCGCCATCGGTATCAGCATTATTGATATCCATGCTTATGCCGTGAAGGCGGAACTGCTCCGTCTCATTAAAGTTGGAGACCCCGTCACCATCAGGATCATCATCCGCGTCATAATCAAAAATGCGGCCGTAGCCTTCAACCTCAAACGCATCACCTACAGAGTCATAATCCCTGTCGGACACTCTCACCGTGGTCGAGAAAGCCGTTGTCTGCCCCGAAAGAACCGCAAGCTGCAGGAGCGGAGTGTTCATGTAGCCGTCAGTCCGGAGAGTCAGTTCATGACTGCCGGCCATAAGGCCCGGGATCGTGACGGGGGTTGTCATGCCTGTATCAAAACCATTGATATAAACTGCTGACCCCGTAATCTCAACACCATGAACATTAAATCCTCTTATATACGCACTGCCGGGAGCGCCGGAGAGTTCATCACTGTTGAAATAGAGGTTGGCTATACCATTGGTCGAAACTGTTATAGACTTGGGCTCGATCGAATAGACTGCGCCCGTAGTCACAAGAGAAATATCATGCACACCCGCCTGAAGTCCGGATATAAGAATTGGTGTAGTAAAGGCTGTAGCCCTGCCGTTAATGTAAACCGTTGCTGCCACGTCATCCTCAGTGAGAATATTCAGGTCACCTCCCGAAGCGGATACTACGCCTACGACAACCTTCGTCTTCTCGCCCTCACGAACGTCTGCTGTGATCTTCGAATAGTCAGGTGCCGCTGCCCATCCGGGATAGAGAAAGACATCGTATGATCCCGACATTAAGTCCGACATTTCAGGCGGCAGAGCAGGATTTGCAGCCCAGTCAATATCTGGGAATGCACTCGTGTCGGCCATATCAGTTGTGTAATCTATGAACGCAGCGCCATTTGACGTGGCCGTTCCGTTCCATATCTGCTCCTGAGCAGCACTCTGATTCAGATACACATTGTAGCTTCCTGCCAGAGTCTGAATGACAAGACTTCCACGAGAGAGTCCGGGATCCATTTCGAAATTGCAAGTTGCGGCGGTGCTTGCGGCGGTCAGGTCCAGGAACCCGAGAGCGGATACAGCCCTTACATCATGTTTGCCAGGATTGACTGCACCGTTTGCCCCGCCAAACGCGTTAATGTAGGGTGCGACATAAAGCTGTCCATCCCAGAACTCAGCTTTAAACCCGTCAATAACCGCCTTGATGTAATATCGGCCTTCAGGCATACTTCTCAGCTCATAATCCCCATTGGCATCAGTAACAGCCATGGCAATAATAGAACCCGGCGCGACGTAGGCATGTCCATCTACAATGTTGGTAACACCGCCTTTCCCTATAGCGTAAACAACAGCACCTTCGAGTGGATCGCCGCTCTCGCTGCGAATTTTGCCAACGACCTCAGGTGTTCCATACACATTCACATCGTCGACGTACCACCCGCCAAACTCATTATTGATATTGTTAATCGTCTGGAACTCGAATCGCACCTGAATCCCCGCTGCCGGTGAACCCTTTGAACGCCACCATTCGGTTATATCCACCGTCCGGTGAAGCCACTCAACGCTGCTGCCCGACACACCCGACCGCACAAGCGTCCAGTTCGCCCCATCATCACTGACAGCGACCGAACATATATCCCACTTTGCTTCCGTGATGAAGAACTCATTCCATCTGACGAAAAGATTTGCCCGAACGCCCGGATTAAAAGTGGGCGAATCCAATGCTGAGTGAATAAATGCTGAGCCCTGCGAGTAGGTCGTACTTGTATCGTCAGCGGGCACGTTCTTTGCGCATCTGAAAGACCACGGCGCGGTGTGCTCATGCATCCTTGTGCCTGTGGGGGGATCAGGATCGGCCTGAGTCCTGTGCCAGAGGTCGATCGCCGATGTATGAGTCCAGCCGCCTTCGCCTCCAGTAAAGTTAACATCGTCACCGGCAAGGACGTCATCATAAAGAACGTTAGGAGCCACGATCTCGGCATCCGTGTAGCCTGCCTGTCTTTCGTCGCCATCAGACACCCCGTTGTCATTTGCATCAGGATCATTTGGTGCAGGATCCACGATGTCATCCAGCCCATCCCCGTCAGTGTCGTTTGTCGGCAATGCTGACGAGGCTACAAAGTTCGATACCCCAGCGTACCGTATTGACTTATTTTCATCCTCCATCCCAGTATTAGGCGAGACCGCCCTGACACCGAAGCCCCAGACCCGGTTAAGATCTGATGCCGGCACAGGCCAGAGGAAACTGTTGGTTAACGCAGCTATCGGTATGTTGGTACTTCCAAGAAAAACACTGCCGCTCCCGAATACATCATCTTCACTGTACGACGGCGTCCCGGCAAAAACCCAGCTGGTTCTTGTGCTTTGATATACGTTGTACCTAACTGACGTATAAGTCTCAGTGACGTAAGGAGGTTCGGCATCGGACCACTCAAGGTAGACAAAATCACCGCCGTTAGTCTCGGCCCTTGCAACTTTAACTCCGCCGAATAGCGGCGGTGCAGGAGGGTCGGAGGGCACGACCATATACGTCTTCAGTGTATTTGTTCCCTGTTCATCAGCGTTCGCAAAAACAACTGCAGGAAATCCGTAATCATCAACGGCCAGCGACGCCGCGCTGAAACTGCCAGCCTCATTCGGGATGCCATTGCCCGTTGCAGAACCATCGATCTCGGCCCAGCTCGCTCCATCCCATGCCCTCAGGTAAATGGCGTTAGATACAGACCCGGCCACCCACGAAACCATAGGCCGGCCCGTGGAGGGGTTAACATCTATCGATATGCTCGAAGGGCGATGCTCACCACCCGCAGGTGCCCGAGAAAGTCCCTCAGGAGTATTGGAATCGCCCATGCCCGACCAGCTTCCCGAGCCTATTGTTGTCTGAAGTGCTCTTACCTGACTAGACTGATAAAGCATGAGCCAGTCTATATCTCCAACGTGAAGGCCTTTCCAGGCAACATAAACAGTGTTTCCATAAACTGCCAAACTTGGCTGAGAGGCATAAGGTGTCCCTGGAATCTCCGACGCCAGACTCACCCATGAAGAACCCGCCCACCGTCTGGAGCGAATACCCATCGGGTCGCCCCATACGACAACAGGATTGTCGCTTGCATCGAGATCCATCGCCAAACGTATCGCAATCTCACCGCCGTCAACAACACCATTTGTTGACCCGTCCATACCCAACCATCCGTTGGTACCTCCCTGATGAATCTGCACACAAGGGGTCTGGATATAATCAGAGCCATCGAAAAATGCATTCCGGTAAGCGACAACAGGGACACCTGCGGATGTAACCTTTACTACAGGCTGAGCGCAATCGCTGTCAAACAGACCTACCGAAGGAGGAGTGATACCAGTATCAGTCATTGATCCACCCAATTCGCTCCATGACGACCCGTCGAAGTGAGAAAGAAATACTCTTTCCTTACCGCCATCAACGGCAAGATTTAGCCAGGCCACATAGATCTCGTCATCAAACACATCAATTGAAGGAGCACCGGCCCAGACTCCAGCAGAACTCACCTGATCGACTATACCCACACTCTTATCCGCAGACACCCAATGACCAAGAAGTGACACCCAATCGCCTACCACACCATCAATCGGGAAATCCCACCTGATGACATAGACCTGCTGAACCCCGTTCGTATCGTCATCGGTGTAGGCAATCACAGGAAAGCCGTCGTTATCCATTGTAATGGCGGTATTCGAGGCCATACCTGTAAGCGGATGAGGAGGATAGACAACGATCGGACCGCCGCCCCCGCCTGCGCCGGTGAGATCCGAGACCTCTATATAATAATCGCCAACTTCGGTAGGGAGATTCAGGCGTACTTCGAAGTTCAGCCTGTTAGTAGTCACCGCTGTATAATCTATACGGGAGAAAAAATTAGCGGGGAACGCATCGTCGTTCTCGTCAAGCCGAACAGTCACATCTTCATTCCAGAGTTCGATGACTGTATCAACGGTGTCTCCATAAATCGGTCCTGCATAAGTCTCAATTCTGTAAACGTGCCCTGTCTGAGGAATAAACGTGAACCAGTCGGAATCATTTGCCGGCGCGATTGTGTGAAGCTGTGCAATTGAAAGCTCGGATGTAGTAGCGGCTGCGAAAGTATTGTCCGGCTCATATGCATCCTGAGCATACGCACATGCCGCGCCAAGACACAACACCGCAACAATTAGACCCGTAAGTTTCGTCCTTGTAACTGAGATCATCGCACTTTTATCCACATTAATTCGCATATTCTTTATCATATTCCTGAGCATTATCCAGCTTAAAATCAGTCACTTTCAGTTTTTCGCGCCTCATCCTGAGCAACTCGCAGCCTCAAAACCATAATTTCATTTGCCACAAGAACCTTGAGATTGAGCAAAGCTCTCTTCTTTTTCATAATCTCACTGCGGTTCTCAATGAAAAAATGGGCACCTTTACTCTTCAGGGTCTCGGCCTGGAGCTGCCTGCGCTTCTCGACAAGAACCTTCTCTATAGCCTTGATTTCCTGGTAAATCTCAGCAGCGGGACTATTCGTATAGACCTCAGTCCTCTGAAACTGCTGAAAACCAGTATTTATACGCATTAGCTGGCTCTGGATAATCCCAAGATCGCGGGTAACATCGACTAGACGCTGTTCGCGCTGAGCAAGCTTTTTGGAGGAATTCGAGGGAGAACTATCGGCATCTTCGTAAACATCAGCCGTAATGACAGCACCAGTAATTATAACTTGCGCCGACGCAGAGATGCTAGCAACCACCATCATCATACACAATAGATGACGTTTATATCTGGCAAGCGAAAACATAAGTCCCTTTACTACATTCAAAGCCTTTGACACATTATCACATTTCAAGCCCTGCACCAGAAAAATCACTTCAATTTCTCCTTTTTCTTTGCAATCGTGAGTCTGTTCTGAACCGCAAGACAGTGCATTGTGAGCATTAAACAAAAACTGATAGAAAATAAGTTCTTTGCAGTCACTATATTCCCTTAAAATATCTTTTCCATCCGTAAATCAAGTGTAACCTCTTAAATAGCAATATTTCAAGGCATTAATTGTCAAAACATTGTCAAAACCATGTAACTTTCTCATTTTCGATGAAGCCAGGCTTGCGACTTGTTTTGAATGAAGACGTGGACGCCCATTGTGGCCAATGGTAGGAGCGTGGGGGCTCGAACCCCAGACCCGCTGATTAAGAGTGAACAAAAACGTCTGTTTTCATTGAGTTTCTTAAGGAATTCACCCCATTCAGTCTGCAAACGAAATTTCAATCGAGCGTTCCTCTACGATTCTTCTTATTGAGTTCTTAATGACATTATTCGCATTCAGAACAGTAATATTGCCATCCTGCTTTTCTGCAAGTGGCAATATTATCTCATCGCCGAAGGACGACCCCAGCGCAACGACACTGACAAAATCTAATTTCACGGGCAGGGAATATTTGTCCGCTATGGACTTAAACGCTTTCTTACCATCCGCCCTATCGGTCAAGGTTGAACCAAACTGAATCATTTCAACTGTATTCATAGTTTCTCCAAATAATCATTCAATAGAGCATTCATTTCACTCTTTGTTACATTATTAAAATCCGCATCAATAAGAACCATGCTGTATCTTGTCCCAACTGCTTGCGTTCCTGCACTCTTAACACTTATCGAATCTTCATTATTGCTAAAATCAAAAAAAACGCCCATCCCATTAGATTCCGCTCGGACCCAAGCGCCATTACCTTTGGCAACAGCTAAAAGATCATTAAGCCCCTTGCCTCTGTCATAAATATCATCCCACGACGACACATCAGACTTAAATGCGCTAACAAAAGCTTTGAAATCACTTAATGCCTTGTACTGTTCATTGGTTTTCAACGTAACGGGAATACCAATACCTGTATCACCAATTGTTAAGGTTAAGAATTTCCGTGGACCAACAATACTCGACAACATAAAATAGCACGGCCCCCCAGCATGAAGCGTAGCATTATCAGCCAGTTCGCCCAACGTCCACCCCAATGAGGCGCACATCTCCGCAGAGTATCCTTGCTCTCTTAAGCTGGCATATATATCTTCAAGTATACTTTTTTCTTCTCCCTTATAACCAATCAAGTGTAATGGTAAAATGATCTCAGGATTACTGGAAATAACATCACGCAAGGTGTCTGAATTATAATGCAAGTATTCAGCATCAACTCTTTTTAGCTCCTGAAAGAAATTTATACCCTGCAAGTAGAAAGAGGCCGAATCCATTCCAGTCAACAAGTACACATGCCGCTTGGCCCTAACTCTGCTCTTTAAACAACACATAAGACTGATAGCACCGAATGCATCCATCGCCCTGATCATTCGAAGGTCAAACACGTTGGGCGCAACCTCCAGTTCTTCAACTGCAAAATCTTTCAACACCATAAGATCTATCTCTGGCTTCATACCTTCCCTTGCAAAAGAGAATCGTTCAAGAATATCTGTCTTCTTGAAATATAATTGTCCTTTTAGAGTGACACTCTCTATAGCATCCTTCTTTCTATAAGAATCAAAAGTAGGCCTACTTATATCAAGCACCTCACATACTTCTTTAATTGTAAAATATTCATCACTCATAAAGTCTCATCTCACCTAGATAGCAGGTCGCCATTACAACCAGCCGACAACAAGCACATCATATACCATGCACCAACTATCTTTACAAGTCTTTACATCGAACTTGTTCTCTCATCCGAAATACACTGCTATTGCTGCTTTATTGCAATAATGACAGGCAATCGCAAGCTTTACAATCCTTTACAGTCAGAGAACAACCCACCCTTGTACGTTAAGCAGCCTCTACATCTCCACCTACTTACAAGACAGTACGTATGCACAACTTGATTAAGCAGAGAGAGCGTTACGTTCGCCGCCGTGGACTCCCTCAGAGTCTGTATGTAGATCGTCATAGTATCTACCGATGCGAAAGACAAGCTCGTATTGACGAAGATCTACGCGGAGATGCGCCAGAAACACAGTTCACAAGAGCAATGCGACAACTGCAAGTGGGCCTGATTCTAGCACAGTCGCCACAAGCTAAAGGTTATCAAAGCGCTTCCAAATAGCGCGATACCCAGAAAGGGTTGAAGCCTTCGTTGTGCGAGGAATCGCCAGCCATGCGATCAGGGATTGTGAGATTTTCAGCTTTCCCCTTGTTTGTTTCCCCCGTAGATTTACAAACATCCTCCCCGTTGTGCATAAAACGGGCATAATATGTCTTACCGCGTTCAGAAATTGAAGCCATAATAAATACCCTCCCCAGAAAACATTGTTTCCGACAGTTGCACCTTCAAGCTAACCCGAAGTGCCAGTATCATACAGGCATAAGGCAAGAACAAGTCGTAACAAAACGAAAATCAGGGACGAAAACGGAGGGTAAAAATAAGTCGTAAGTCGTTGATTACCAAGTGGTAGGAGCGTGGGGGCTCGAACCCCAGACCCGCTGATTAAGAGTCAGCTGCTCTACCAACTGAGCTACGCTCCCACGTTATAAAGAATGGAGCGAGAGAAGGGATTCGAACCCTCGACAACCACCTTGGCAAGGTGGAGCTCTACCACTGAGCTACTCTCGCTTTATTCAGAAAACAGTAGGTAAGATACGAAAAAGATGAAAAGAGTCAAGCGGGAAACGAAAGAAGTTGTTCTGAGATTCATCACTCATCACTCAAAATTCATCATTATACTCATGGGCGGGACAGGAATCGAACCTGCAAGCCTTGCGGCACAAGATCCTAAATCTTGCGTGTCTGCCAATTTCACCACCCGCCCATTAGAATTAACGCCGAAGTATGATTGATGAATGATGAATTGTAAATACGAAAAATATATCACAGTTCGCGATACTACAGAGACCCCATAAATTTCTCCAGCCGGTCCAAGCCTTCTGAAATATTCTCCATACTGCACGCATAGGAAAGTCGAATGTTCTTATCACAACCAAAGGCGGCGCCAGGAACCGCTGCAACCTTCGCCTCTTCAAGAAGTTTCTCACAAAACTCCAAAGAGCCCACGCCCGTAGCAGAAATGTTTGGTAACATATAAAAAGCACCCATCGGCTTCACGCACGTCACCCCTTCCATACTCGACAGCCGACCATACATATAGCTGCGTCTTTCCGCGAATGCCTCCAGCATCTTACCCACACTGCCATCATCCTCACGTAACGCCTCAATTGCCCCGTACTGCGCAAATGTTGTTGCGCCGGATGTGCTGTGACTCTGCAATGCTGTCGCACCTTTCACCACATCTAAAGGCCCCGCAAAATACCCAAGTCGCCAACCGGTCATAGACCATGCCTTGCTGAAACCATTAACGGTTATTGTCTTATTGAAAATATCGCAGGAAAGACTGCCTATACTGACATGCTCGGCATCATCATAAATAATCTTTTCGTATATTTCGTCAGCCACAATATAAATGTCATGACGCACTGCAACCTCTGCCAACGCACGAAGCTCATCACCGGTGTAAACAATACCTATAGGATTTGAGGGGCTATTAATAACAACCGCAACCGTCTTATCGGTAATCACAGCTTCCAGATCATCCGCCGTAATCTTGTAATCATTCTCCTCGCTTCCTTCAACAAAGACAGGCACCCCACCAGCAACATTCACCATCTCTGGATAACTTAACCAGTAAGGTGCAGGGATAACAACCTCTTCACCCTCATCACATATCGTCATGAATATATTAAATAGCGAATGTTTTGCCCCTATACTTACAAGGGTTTGATCCGGTCCATACGAAAGACCATTCTCACTCTCAAGCTTTTTCGAAATTGCCAAACGCAACGCGGCCAAGCCCGCAACAGGCGCGTACTTCGTCTCGCCAGCCATCAACGCTTCCTTCGCCATTTCCTTAATTTTATCCGGCGTATCAAAATCTGGCTCACCAGCCGCAAAACTGCACACATCAATCCCGTCGGCTTTCATCTGCTTTGCTTTACTCGTAACACCAAGTGTCAACGATGGTGATATCCCTGCGATTCTCTTGTTCACTTCTTCCTCCACACGTTAACTACCTACAGCCCATAGTACTTTTCAACCAACGGCTTGATAGTACCTTCATTAACTCCAATTATTTCCATCTCACGTTCTGCATTCTCGGGAGAATCGGAAGCATGCGCGGCGTTCACCATCACATTACTACCGAACTCTTTTCTAACCGAACCCGGCTGAGCTTTACTCGGATCAGTAGGGCCCAATATATTGCGAATCGTTTCAACAGCATTCACTCCTTCATAAACAAGAGCAAGACACGCCTCACTTGAAAGCTTATCCTTTTCGGACTCTTCACATTCAGACGGCTTATGACCCGTAATATATTGAACAATATTCTCGAATTCCTGTTCAGCAAACTTGGAGCCAAATTTCTTGCAAAGCTCTTTACCTTCGTCACTCGAAACGTCAAACCCAAATTCACCAGCAATGGCACCACGCATACGCTCAGCACCTATCTTCGGGAATATCCCCTCGAGGCTCTTCTTAACCGGTCCATAAAACTGTTCAGCCTGCGTCACAGTCATTGAGAACTTTTTAGCCCCGACTATCCTAAGTCCAGATGCGGACAAAACATCGATGATATTGCCAGGCCTCAAACTTGGGAAGCGAAAATTATCAGGCTTAAGCATCACGAGTGTCTTCTCCACATCTGCCCCAAAGGGAACGTCGTCAGCGTTCTCTACAACACCTCCACACTCAGCACTGAACTCTGCCCATAATCTAAGTGACGCAGCTGCCTTCTCCTTGTCAGGTGCAACGAGAACGGCCGGCTCGTAGTATTGAACAGAGCCATCGCTATTTGTGATATAATCACCAAAAGTATCACGCACTGTTAAACCGCTACCGCGCCTCAACGTGGATCCACCCGTTGCCTCCCATGTCTTTTTTATAGCGTCTTGTCCTTCAAAAAGAAGAAGGAGCGATCTATGCACCCTTCCAGTCTCTTTGTCAGGCGTGTATTCTCTGGCTACATAATCTGCAAGCAAATTCGCCGCATCATTACTCGCCGGGTTAGACTTACGTATAAGTTCCGAGTAATTTTCAGCAAGCTCCTTCGACGCCCCGAAAAAACGCGCGGCGGCAAGACGCAGGCCTGTTCTGGCACAATAACGTGCGATAACCCCGCCCGTCCGCGACTTCCTGATCGTATAGGGATTTATCAATACAAATGAAAGTTCTTCTTTCACTCAGCCTCCTCGCCATATTTTGCTTTTTTTACCGACCGAACACCCTGAATCATCAACACCGCCGCCATAACTAGCAGAAACCCTGTAGCAATTACAAGCACCCAATTCCTATTTTCTGCATTCCAGTTGCTCGCAAGCAGGCTCCAGAGTGCAATCAGGCATACTAGCATCATGAAAACCATAGGAACCATAGCAACAAATGCCTTTTTACCCTGCTTTTTAAGAACCACC
The DNA here is from genome assembly GCA_030590485.1 of Lentisphaerota bacterium. GTDB lineage: Bacteria > Verrucomicrobiota > Kiritimatiellia > UBA8416 > JAUUYL01 > JAUUYL01. The sequence continues at coordinate 23,471 of JAUUYL010000039.1, forward strand.
GAGATTACAAGCAGCGTCAACGCAGCGAGGAGCTGGTTCGAGGCGCCAAAGATAGGCCAGATCACACGCCACGCATCTATAGGTTCTCCATCCGCGCCCGTACTCTTCATCAGCGCAAGAAGTCCAGCGCCGGCAAGAACAATTGCCGTGGCAACAAACCTATTTGAGAAAAAACCGTGCAAAGACTTCACGTCAGACTCATCTTCCTGACGCTTAAGAAACAACTCCTGCCAGGCGAATCTCGCCAGCCTTGTCGCCGTATCAAGCGTGGTCAGCAAAAACGCCGATATAGCCAGCGTAAAGAAATTCTCACCAATTTCTGCGGGCAACTTTAGCGACGTACAAAAGAATGCCAGCCCCTTGGCAAAAGCAACAACTGGCCCATTCGCTTTTATAACCTCCCCCATCCGCTCTGGCGCAAGATAGCAGACACTGATAAGAGCCATAATTGCCAACACACCCTCCACCAGCATGCTGCCGTATCCTACAGGAAGAATGTCCCTCTCACTATTAAGCTGCTTGGCCGTCGTGCCGGAAGCGACAAGCGCATGAAAACCCGAACAGGCACCACAGGCAACCGTAATAAAAAGTATTGGAAACAACGGCACGCCACTGCCCCCCTTCATAACAACAAATCCCTTGAAGGCTGGGCCAGTTATATGCGGTGCGGCAAATATCATCCCAATAAACGCAAGAATGACCATCGCATACAACAAGAACGAGTTAAGATAATCACGCGGCTGCAAAAGAACCCAGACAGGAATCACCGAAGCGATAAACACATAGACAAAAAGAATTCCTATCCAGATGTTTTGAGCAACTGCCGGTTCAACCCCTAATATCGAAACAAGATTCAGCGGTAACTTCGTGCCCAGCCAAACGAAGAAAAAAAGCAGCGGAACGAAAACGCAGCTCGCAGCCAGTATCGATACATTCTTTTTGTAAACCAAATAACCGAAACATGGCGCCATCAGAATAAAAAGCAAACTGGCCGTGGCTACTGCCGGCGACAAAACAAATGTCTTGGCCACAAGGACAGCGAACACCGCCACCACAAGTATTAAAGTCGCCCAACTGAACAGCAAAAATATCTGGCGCCCAGAATACCCTATGTATTTTTCAATGACATGCCCAATCGATCGACCGTCCGCTCTTATAGAAACAAACAGCGCCGCAAAATCATGCATCGCCCCTACAAAAACACAACCAATCAATATCCAAAGCGCGACAGCACCCCAGCCGAAATAAGCGGCCGCAATAGGCCCAACGATTGGACCCGCACCAGCTATTGATGCAAAGTGATGACCAAAGAGAACTGGGAATTTCGTGGGGATATAATCAATACCATCCGTCTTCGTGTGGGCAGGCGTTTTCCGCTCAGGATCAACACCAAACAGACGTGTTAAAAATCTTCCATACAGCATGTAAGCCGCTATAAAGATACACATACTAACAATAAGTAAAACTGCACCATTCATTACATTCCACCCCAATAACCGACCAACCGCCAGAGAGTACTCTACGCTTCCCCCCATTCTCCGACCACGAACCGGCAAATTTAAGGTGGAACCAGCGGTCCCCATTTGCTTGTCCCGGGCGACCTTTGTGTCGCACCGTCGTTGATACCTTCGCCTCGGTTTGTCCGG
>JAUUYL010000097.1 GCA_030590485.1 Lentisphaerota bacterium
AACTGCGAATCGACCATTTCACTCTTGCAACGATTCCTTTTGAAGCATAATATTTAAACACCAAGTTCGTTTAATGATTAATTGAGGTTAATGTGAGTGATTCAGGTAAAAGCAAATTCCTATCAGTTATCTTGTTATTTCAAGAAACATATACGGATAGCCAATAGTCCAAGATGCGGTGCCCACACCAGAGGATGTATCCACGTTGAGATGGCTCCATGTTTGTATCAGAATAACATTAGAGTTCTCTTCCACAGGTCGAATCATCCACGCTCCATCAATCATGCGAACTTCCAGTCCAATTATTCTCTCGCAGTTCTTTCCAGCAGGATTGACCCACCTTCCGCAGAAATCGTTAGTTTCATCCTGCGTGCTAACATTGACTGTACTTTGATCATCTCTGATCATGGCAGGATCTTTTTTCTTTTGATTCGCACCAAAATGAAGGAACAGAAACAGAAGAAACGCGATGTTCGCGTTCACTATTCCGAAAACGAATGCTTTTGATATTTTCATAATCTCACCCTTCTCATGTTAAAATGCATAGCCGCCTGCGATGTAGAAATAGAATGGTGATAGGTAATCGTCTATTTCTGCTGTTGCAGAATATGAATACCGTCCACTGCTGGATATTCCTTCTACTTCCATTGCTGTATTCAAAATATAGCCCAGACGCAGATCGAAAAAGAAATGATCTTCTGATCCTTGGATACCTGCGAAAATATCAACGGAACTTAGGGTTCCATCTGCACCACCGGATATTGCTCCCCGATAATCTGATCCTTTGGCGGAAGCTGTAAGAGTCAATAGTCCCATGCCGAGATATGGGCTTGATGAAGCTTTGTCGAGATACCACAACCCTGAAAGGCCAACAGCACTATCTGTTTCAACTTCTGTTGACCCGCCTCTGCTACTTCCTACGGATGATGAGCCGCTCATGCCAAAGTAAATTACACCTTCTAACCCTAACTGGCCCATTCGTAGGTTTCCTCCTAAACCTGGACCAACGGACGTATGATACGCCCCGAGTAATGACCCCGACATATCAGGAGTTGGATTCGTCTTGTTTCTGCTTTTGGACGGCGCTGCCATACAAGCGGTTTCTGCAATAAGAATAATTAAGAAAACTGCTGTAGATAACATTTGGATTTTGTTTTGAAACTTCATGCTTTGCCTCCTTATCTGTATAAACGACCCACTGATTTCCTGACATCCGTTCCGAATAAATGTTGATACGTTTCTGTGATTCTTCGATCCGCATGTCCCAATTGCCATTGAATGAGGGTGATGTTGTCATTACTGGCCTTCATTAAGAATGTGGCGTAAGTGTGGCGAAGAGAATGGACTCCGACACCTTTAACTTGCGTGATGCGGGCCTTTGTCCGTGATCTATTATATGATTTCTGTAGCGCGCGTTTAGTCATGCGTCTGCCCTTTACGCTGAAAACAGGGGCATCCTCGTCGATGCTGTCGCCCTGGCGTTGCTTCCATTGGAGGAATTCTCTCGCAGCTTGGCAGAACTCCATTCTGACCAGGACAATTCGTCTCTTTCCGCCTTTTCCACTACGGACTACTACCGAGCTTTGACCTGCGAACACTTTCAGGTCACCGCAGGAGAGATCAGCCATCTCCTGAACACGCAGTCCGGTTTCCGCGCCCGTCTCTACGACGAACCAATCTTTAACTGCTACCTTTCTGTGTGATGCCAAAGCTTTTTCCTTTTCTCGCTGTACTGTTTTTCTCAGTTTGCGCAACTGGCCGGGTGTGTGGACTTTATCCTCATCCAGAATCCAGTTGATTCCGTTGCCTTTTTTTTGTTCCATTTTTCATATGTTTGTCTCCATGTTTGTGCAAAAGTTCACATTTCTGCGGTAAGGTGAACTTTTTGAATAGAGAGTGTGCCCCGAAAAGGGCCGGAGCTCCCCTAGAACAGGGGAATGGGAGCGAATACTTAAAAGTATCGGCGTGGCTCGGTGGCTCAGGTAATGAAGGTTTTTCTGACGGTGGTATAGAAGCTGATACCGCGGCAGGCACGGTCATTGATGGCTTTTAATCGTGAGAAGAAAAGTTCGTGGTTCCGCAGAAAGGTGAACTTTTCAAGAAGTTTTTATCGGGATTTACTCGTGAGGCTCTCTATGCGCGGTCATCTCGTCGTAAATCCAATCAGGTTCTTCGTAAACCATTCCTTTTCTGCCGGGGACCTTGCGACTGGGCCCCTTTTTATAGAATCTACATATCTTGGGCCCATAACAGAATGTTTCTGTGCGATAGCGCTTTTTCTGAGGATTCCAGTGGTCAATTATCATTTCAACAGGCATATGACAACCCCATATACAGTTTAGACATTTAGCCTTGTATGTTATGGCTGACAAAAGTCTATGTCCCCTCTCTCGGAATACAGGAAGTTCAGGTGGTATACCAAGCCAGGGAGGAGATTCCATATTTTCTTCCACTGTAGATTCTAGAACTTTCAATTTGCTTGCCTTGTAGAATTCAACGGTTTCCGTTCTTGAATCCAAAGGAGGCTCACACTCGCCACTTATTATGAGTTCGGCCTGAAATTGATGTTTGGAGTGAACAGCTTTACCTATACCTACAGTAAATTCCCTGGCTTCATTACCAATCGTTCCATCAAAACGAAGCGCATAGCCAAGATAGTTATGATACATTTCATCAAATGAACGCCCAAGACGAATTCTCGGCTGAATTGAAACAAGTTTTCCTTGGAAGGATATTTTCATAATTTCAAACAATACTACTCCTTTGATTCTACAGAAAGCGTAATCTCCTCAGTAACATCCATAAACTCTTTTGCCAGTTCTTTGAATTTTCGGTAAGCATCGACTTCCTCCTGGATCTCATTGATATTACCTGACACTCGGACTGACTGCTTCCTGACTTTAGTTGAGCCGTCTTTTTGTTTTTCATCACGCCATGACTGCCAGATATGATATGGACCATATCTGGTCATATTATCGTCCTCATCTGTTTTTGTGACATAATGAGATGAGAGCTGTCCCTGTCGCATTCTGGTTATCTTTGCCATTTCTGTGAGTATTTGTTTCCGGCGTTGTTGTAATGTTTGTTTCATTGTTATCTTTATATCTGAATGGATACAAAAAGGAAGTAAAAAAGAGAAGACTCTGAATTATTTTCTTCTTCTAAATCTTCTATAGCAAAACCGTCATGCCTTTCTGGGAAAAACGGATTTGGCATCTTACATGTACTGATATAATTGAATGCCGCAAAAAAAACCTACACCTACCGTTGTCAGGAAAATTATCGAACACTGAAAAAAATTCCCTCGTCAAGCACAGCCAATTTCTTTCAAAGAACAAATTTCTACTTCAGTTTCCAAGCATCCCATCCAAGCCATTCGTGAAACTCTCTCAGGTCCTCTACTTCACCCTTGAGAACAACATGACCATAATTCTGGAGCCGACTAGATATTTTTTCCAAAACACCTTTGATGCCTCCATCCAATAGCGATTCTCTTGCCTCTAATACGGATTCAAACCCAGATTTAGAGAGTGTCCGCGGAACCTGAGGTACTATTGGTGTAAGTTCGCCTTGAGTGATAAACTCAACATATGGCTCGAAGTAAAGATATTTCAACGGATCGTTGGAGGATAAACGACCAGTCGGAGATGGATAACGAATCATAATTGAGATTACCAGTTCGGCAAAACCCCAACAGATATCGACAGCTACATTGTCACTTAAATATCGTACAACAGCACCTTCGTCTTGTGCGCTGCCTCGATCAACAACTCTTACATCAATACGCTTCATAGCATACTGAGACTCAAGAAAGCTAAAATGCGCAATAACGGCAGAAGCGAATTGCTTAGCTTTAGAGTCTACATCGACATTAGTGTAATGGTGGTCTTGGTCCATAATTAAAAGGTGTGTAAACATCCCATTTGTGAAGCATATTATTCTCCATCCAATACTGCATGCTCGGCCCCCAGCGACGTGGCGTTGCCTGCCTGCCAATATCAATCACGGTGGCCCCTTTGTTTTTCGTCCAATAGCGCACCCATGACCTGTTAGCCTCGATTGTATGTCGAGTAGGCGCTGTCCATTTGGACCACCCTTTTGGAACGGGCCTACTCATTCCACCTGCCCTATCCACCATCTTGCGAACAGCGTTGACACGCTTCATATTTTCGCCAACAACTGTTACAGGCCGGCCTGCCCGTACGTCTCTAAGAATTCTAGCACGATTAGCCCTATCATATCCCAATCTCTCTAACCGTCGCGACAACTGTCGCCCTGGATGACGAGGCATCCCCTTTCCGCTTTTCAAGCCACTCTTAATAGACTGCTTTGCAGCCTGAACAGAACCAGCCAAGGTTGCACTAGGATTATACATCACCTTGAGTCCAACACCAGTAAGAATTGCCTGTCCACCGCCAATAAGGCCACGTGACGTCCTTTCCATTCCGGAAAGCTCTCTATCCTCAACAATTGAAACGCCTGTGCTGGCTTCTAAAAGGCCTTCAATCCCAACCGCCGAGGTGACCAAGTGCGAAACACCGTGAGTAATATCTTTAGCCCCACCAATAAAGCCACCTTCACCAGATGAGGTTCTCGCCATGTAGCCAGCCGTACTTTTAACAGAGCGTACATATGCTTTACCATTGAAGGTATCCTTGACCCCCTGCTTCATCCCGCCGCCCATTTCAATCAAGCTAGTGCCAAGAGAGATATCAAACTCATCAGCTTCATTTCCTGAATACCCAAAGCCGAACATCCATGATATTGCAGACAGACCATACGGATCGAAATTATTAATCGCATCGCCGTATCCAAACCCAGTCAGATTGATACCACCAGCTTCAGCAATCGGATCCCTACTCAGCCACATGGAATGTACTGGGTCATAGTCCCTGAAATGGGTATGATACTTGCCGGTGAGCGGTTCGCGGTACATGCCGCAGAACCCGAAGCGGACCAGTTTGGACTTATACAATCTGTTGCCATTAGCATCGAGCATCTTGGTTGACTCGTCTTCCTCAAACGACTGGGTCAGTCCGGTGCTGTTGTAGTATAATTTTTCAATGATCGCACCGCTCGAATCAGCTACCCCCATAAGGGTACCGCGATCGTCGGTGATAAGAATATATGTCTTGTCTTCGCTATCATCGACCTGGTTATTGCCATTCTTGTCTTCCTGAACTACTACCGGCCGGTTGACAGCGTTATCGTAGAAATAGCGTCTATGCAGATCGCCAGTATCCCAGGATCGTTCTTCTATCAGAACCAGTCCATCATATACTGCACGTTCATCGGCCCATCGACCGTCAGGATCTGTCTCAGGATCATGACCTGAGTAGCGTCTGGCAATGCGTCTTCCAAGCGAATCGTACAGATATGTTACCGTCTGCGGTATCTGGTGAATCTCGTTGGTCGCAACGTAGAACGTATCCTCTACCTCTGTGATTCTGTTGAAATCGTCCCATGTATAGATAAACCGTTCGTCCTGAACCAGACAGCCGCGGTCGTAGTGGTTGGTGTAGTCGTAAACGTAATCCGGTATGGTGTTGGTAGTCGACTCCACAACGATATTTTCTTCCGACCAGCGGTGAGCATATGCATCGCCAAAACTGTAGATCTCGATGCTGTTGATCACATTGCTTACGGAATCCTGCGCGTTGGAGACAGTGAGTCGCCCGTCCATGACCGCAACCGTAACCATGCCGGTTACCCATGGAGCGCCATTTGTGGGATGGCCATCTACAACACCCCTTACCACACCGTCAATACGTCTTCAGTCTGCCCATAATGCTGCGCGTGTATTTTCGGAATAACCGCTGGCTTCTTAAGCAGCTGTGCAAGATAGCCAACGAATGCCTGCTGGAATTCCTGCG
>JAUUYL010000119.1 GCA_030590485.1 Lentisphaerota bacterium
AGGTCGCCCCACCCGCCCCCTTTCATCTTCCGTGCGCCAGTTTTGCGCTTGGCGCCGAACTGATCTCTGTATTTCTCAAAGACACCTTCAACATAATCACTACTGCCTATCGCCAATCCATCTGAGAAGTATCTGACCTTGCATCTTAAAAGTTCGGTCACCGGCAGATTTCCGTCATCCTTGAGCACCTGGTCTACCTTCTCGGGCGAAAAGCCAACGCTCAGTGCTTTGCCGTCCTCACCTACACCTCTGGCTTCACCGGCTATATATAGCTGTTTACGATACAATCTGCTTATCTCCCGCCAGGTGCCGGCAACACCCTCACTCTCAATTATACGTAATAAGCCCGCCCTAGCCGTCTTTTTACCCGCAACAGCCTCGCCATAACCACAAAATCTGTAATCCTTTGGATCCTTCACGATTCCAGCACGAACAGCATTCAGATCAATATAGGCAGCCATGGCCAGTAATGTATGCTGCGAGCCTTGCACCATTACGCTTTTAAACCGCTCTTCCCACAATGTACCCTTCCGGCCATGGCGCTTATTATATGACTGAGTATACTTCTGCTTATACGTTTTCATAAACTCGGAGATATCGAACATACGATACGTATATTTTGCTTTATACTCATCCGCCAGCGCCTCTTCATTGTCCTTACGATAGTCCTCGATGATACCCATGACCATTTGCACATGATCCTCGGAGTATATGCCCTGGAGCCGCTTCTTCAGCCCTGAATCGGAGATATCCACCCGCTCCGGCACTTCCAATAAAAAATGAAAATGGTTGTCGAGAAAAGAGTGCGTCAGAATATTTATGCCTGTAAATATTTCCATGCTGCGCATTAGTTTACACAGACGTTCCTTCTCCTTGTCATCGAGCAGAAACTGCCGGTCAACTATACGTGTCATGCAATGATAATAGGCCTTCCCCTCTTCCTTCAGTCTTGCTGTTCGCATATCACTCTCCCTTTATTTAGAAGAATAATAGTGCATTTCAATAATCTTGTCTGTAGGGGCGCACCCTGATTTTTTTTGTAGGGAAAACCCTGATTAGCTTGTAGGGGTTTCCATTACAATAGTTTGTCTGTCCCTTTGAGTTTCCGAATCGACACGTATTTTCAAAAGCCGCGCTTCGCTTGCTTTTGAAAAACGGTCATTCAAGCGTTAGCGCATGAATAATAATTCTTGACTCTGATATCAATAGTGATACTATATAGACATGGCGAAGGTTAGCGATATTCTTAAGCTTATGAAGAAGAATCCCAAAGGGATTCGTTTTGCTGACCTTTGCAAGGTTTGTGATCACTACTTTGGTAATCCCAGACAAAAGGGATCCAGTCACCGTGTATACAAGACACCGTGGCAAGGTGACCCAAGAGTGAATATTCAAAATACAAAGGGCAAAGCTAAAGCTTACCAGGTCAAACAAGTCCTGAACGCTATCGGGAGGTTAGAATATGAAAAACCTGAAAAATGATCATTATACATATCGGGTGACATGGTCAGAAGATGATAAAGAGTATGTTGGTCTCTGCGCTGAGTTTCCAAGCCTTAGTTGGCTTGCGTCTTCTCAGCAAGCTGCACTCAAGGGAGTCAGCTCACTGGTGGGTGAGGTTGTGGCGGACATGAAGAAGTCGCGTGAAGCAATTCCAGCGCCTCTTGCTGGTAAGCAATTCAGCGGCAAGTTTCTGGTTCGAGTTCCTCCAGATGTCCATCGCCACCTCGCGGTAGAAGCCGCAGAAGCCGGTGTTAGCCTTAATCGATTGGCAAGTTCAAAACTGGCACATTAAGAATTGCGCTAACAAATTGCTGCACCATTACCATCTGAAGGCGCGCCTTCAGATGGAAGGTGAGCACGACGTTCTGCAAATCACAAGATTGACAAGACTTTCTGATGTTTGGTAATATTCAATCATGAATACAGTTCAAGATATACAAACCGAAGCAATGGCTCTGTCGCCCAGCGAACGTGCCGGCCTAGCCCATGACCTGATTCTCAGTTTGGAGGACCCGACTGATTTCGAACTGAGTCCAGGGCAGGAGCAAGAGATTCAACGTAGGATCCAGATGGTACGTGAGGGCACGGCCACTGGCCGCCCCACCGAGGATGTCTTTGCCGACATCAAGGCCAAGTACAAATGACTCCAGCAACCATTCTGCACGAAGCTGAGGTCGAATTGTGGGATGCGGTAGCGTATTACGAATCCAAAGCTCCCGGACTTGGACTGGATTTTGAAGCGGAAGTGGAGCGTTCCGTTAACGCTATCAAGCGTTTCCCAGAACGCTGGCCCCTTCGCGAAGACGGAACACGAAGATACCTTACACATCGTTTTCCTTATCTCGTCGTCTACGTGCATTTTAATTCAAGTCTCTGGATTGTTTCCATTGCCCACTGCAAGCGTAGACCCGGATACTGGAAAGACCGAATCAAGACAGCAGAACAAAACGCTCAACGTTCGCTAATAAATGAAAAGAAAGATTGAATCCCTGTAGTGCTTTTTGCATAATATGTATAGGAGATTGCAATGGTAAAATTACATCCAGAATTTGTAGTAGATGAGTCGAAGCACACCAAAGCGGTGCTACTGCCTTTCCCCGAATGGGAAAACGTGGTTGCTGAGCTTGAGGAACTTGACGATATTCGTGCGTTTGATACAGCAAAAGCATCCAACGAAGAGACTATCCCATTCAATCAGGCAGTTCGCGAAATTCGCGAGGATTACAAGAGTTGAGTTATTCTGTTGAAATCCTCCGCTCTGCTCAGAAGCATCTGAGCAAGATTACCAAACAGGATCAAGACCGCATCATCTCCGCAATCGAGTCGTTAGCCCATGCTCCACGTCCAGATGGCTGTAAAAAACTTTCGGGGCGACCCGCATGGCGGATTCGCATTGGATCCTATCGCGTTATTTACGAAATCCAAGATGACAAACTGATCGTTATGGTTGTCCATATCGGGCACCGTAGAGAAGTTTATAGATAGCGAACAAATCAATTCAGGCGACGCCTGACGGCGCGCCTGATTGAGGACGTTAGCCACTAAAAATACATAATATTTAATCTTGACCTATGACGTTACGCGTTATACTATAGTGTTGTAATGATAGAAAACTTTAAGTGTAAAGAGACAAAAAAGATATTTGCGCGGCAATTCTCAAAAAAACTGCCAATGAATATACAGTCTATTGCATTGCGGAAACTCAGAATGCTGAATCGAAGTTCCTCGATTCAAGACTTGAGGATTCCGCCAGCAAACAGACTTGAGGCTCTATCAGGAAAAAGAAAAGGACAACACAGCATTCGCATAAATCAACAATGGCGAATCTGTTTTGAATGGAAAAGTGGGAAGGCGTGCAATGTTGAAATTGTAGACTACCATTGAGGTGACATTATGAGAAAAATACCAACAATACATCCTGGCGAAATCTTGCTTGAAGAATTCATCGGGCCTATGAACATCAGTCAGAACCAGCTCGGGCGTGACCTTGGGGTCTCACCTCGCAGAATTAACGAAATTGTTCACGGCAAGAGAAGCATCACTGCGAACACCGCACTACGCTTATCTGCTTACTTCGGGAACTCAGCTTCTTTCTGGCTAGGCCTTCAGATGGATTACGATCTCGATATTGCTGAAGACACTCTGTCAAAAAGAATTCACAAAGAAGTGCATCAGCTGGCCGTTGCATAAATAATGGCTAACAAAAGGCTGAACAACTACAACTTATGGCGCGCCATAAGTTGAGTGTTAGCCTAAGCGTTAGATCAAAGAAAAAAGAAACATGCCTGTGTCAAACCAATTTAGAAATGTCCCCATTCTTAACCATTTAGAAATGTCCTCTTTTGGACTTTCCGCTAAACTGTAGTCTTTGTATTTCCATGCTATGTAACCGGCTGCAGGCATCGACCTGAAGTTTTGATGTCTTTGTAAGATTTATTCCACGGGTGGTTTTTAGCTGGCTTTCGGGACCGAGGCTGGATCTTCTTTTTCTTGGCAGGCTTGGGTAGCGGCCCCGACAGTTCAAGGAAGCTCGAGATGCCAAAAAGATTGCACTGGAGATGTCATGTCG
>JAUUYL010000045.1 GCA_030590485.1 Lentisphaerota bacterium
AAAGAAACGCATAGAACAGGCCGATTTCGGAAAATCTATGCTGGTGCGAATTGTCTCGATGCTTGTCGGGCTCATTCGCAGCACCTCTCCCAGTCGCGTTCATGAGGATTCCGTGGATTACTCCACAAGCAGATCAGAAGTAATCGATTAGGATTACGATTACGATTAGGATTAGGAGCAATCCCGGCAGAGCTGCAATGCGCCCGTGGGTGTTTCTGCAGTGTAAACTGTCTTGCATACTCAATAACGGATATGCAATATTTTGTGCGTAGATAATGAATTAAACAGAAAGGTGTTACGATGAGCGCAAAGAGACTTTTGGATATTGATTTTGGTGCATCCGGCGGGAAATGTTTTGCTGGAACTTTTGAAGGTGATAAGTTCGAGATGCAGGAAGTCCATCGGTTTGCCCACGAAGGCGTGTCGTTTTTTGCTCCTGATGCTTCCGGGGAATTGACAGAGCGTACCTACTGGGATGATATTTATCTTTATGACAATATCATCAAGGGTTTGCAGGCTTATCGCCGTGATGTTGCCGATACACTGGATTCCATAGGTATCGACACCTGGGGCGCTGACGGCCAGTTCGTTACGGCTGATGGCGATATTCTCGGAAAGGTCTATTGCTACCGCGATCACCGCCTTGACGACATGATTGATCAGGTGAAAAGCAAGATTGATCCCAAACGCGTTTACGAGATTACGGGAATTCACTTCCAGCCCTTCAACCTGAGCAATCAGATGCTTTGGTTTATGCAGAACAGAAAAGGAATTCTTCCGGCCGGAGCCACGTATCTGCCTGTACCCTCATTATTTTACTATTACCTTGGCGGTATAAAGAAAGTCGATTCATCCTGGGCAAGTGTTACTCAGCTGATGGATGCCGCGACAAAGCAATGGAGCCCGGAGATGCTCGAGGCGCTTGGTATTCCTGAGGATGTGATGCCGGAAATCGTAGCACCTGGTACAGCCGTTGGTGAATTGCTCAAGCCGATAGCCGATATGGTCGATCTTAATCAGGCTCAGCTAACAGCTGTGGGTTCGCACGATACGGCAAGTGCTTTTGCTGCCGCACCGGTTGAGAACGTCGATGAGGCATTGATAATCAGTTCAGGCACCTGGTCCATAATTGGGAAGCTTGTTCCTGAAGCAATCACAAATGAAGCTGCCATGAATTATGGCCTGAGCAATGAAGGCGGTATAGGTAATGTTCGTCTACTCAAGAACTGCATGGGTACCTGGCTGGTCCAGGAGCTTATCAGGGATTGGCGCGTGCAGGACGGAAAAGAAACGAGTTGGAAGGATCTTGATCAGGAGACTGTCGATGCTCCGGCGTTCACGGCATTTCTTGATGTCGATGATGCATCTTTCTATAACCCGTCCAGCATGGAAGAGGCGGTCATAGAATTCTGTAAGAAGACTGGTCAGGAAGTTCCGGCGACAAGAGGTACGTTTCTACGCGTTGTTTACGAAAGTCTTGCGATGAAATATCGAATGATCAAGGAACAGCTAAAGGAAGTCAGTGGTAAGGACAGCAAGGTTGTCAATATTGTTGGTGGGGGCACGAAGAACATCATGCTCAACCAGTACACCGCTGACGCGCTTGGTATTCCTGTTAAAGCTGGCCCGGAAGAGGGGACGGCTGTTGGTAATTTCATGGTGCAAGCGGTAGGACTCGGCATAATACCGAATATCGAAGCAGCCCAGCCAATCATCAAGAACTCTTTCCCTATCACGGAATATCAGCCACAGGATACGGCTGCCTGGGATAAGGCATACAAGCGGTATCTTGAAGTAACGGCGGAATAGAGGCCTGTAGACTCTGGTGGCGTAAGGTGGCAGGGGACACAAAGCCCTTATTGAGTGCGCGAGGTGTAGTTTGAGACGAAGTGTTCGATCACTTCTTTCTTCTTGATGTCCATGATCTTGTACGGTTTGTTGCCGCTTCGTATCATATTCTCGGTTGTGATCAGCTTTAAACCACCTCTTTGCCTGAAGCGAATCTCTGCGCAAGGAAGTACGCCGGTCGGGAACATGCGCACCTGCATGCGGTAGGAAAGTTCTTCTTCGCCGTCTTTGTTTATCATGATTGCCGCTGAAGTATCGGATATGCGCACAGTGACGTCACGACCATGCTTTTCCAGTTCAGCCGCAAGATCCTTAAAAGCGGGTGCAACAACTTTAGAGATAAACATCTCAGCCTCGGACTTCTTTTCCTGCGTTTCCTTCTTCTCGGCTTCTTTAAAGAAACTGCCTAAATTGTCTTTCCATTCATTCATAACAACCCCGGATTATTATCAGTATTTACTGAACAATGCAAGCTCGCGGCGCAAATATGCTCTCTTATCAGTATGATCTTAGGAATCTAGCCTGCCAGCCCTCCCGAATGGTCGGGAGCAGGCGGGCGACGGGGGGAGCGAGCGGGCAAAATAATTCCTAAGCCTATCATCCAGAGCCTATAAGAAATCCAATTTATCGGCGTCCATCGGTGGCTATTTTTTCTCCCTGCTGAATTCACACCCGCAGTAGTTTTGACGGTAGAAGTCGTGTTGTTTGCTCAGTTCCAGGCTACGTCGAAAGCCGTTTTGTTTTTTGAAGTCGACAGGAAGGAACCCCTTGAGATATTGCCCTATTTCAAAGATAACCTTGGAGGTCTTGTGAGGGCTGACAGTGAGTGTGGTTGTGAAAGAAGGGAAGCCTAGCTCGCCGGCTTTTTCTGCTACGCGCATAAGATTGAACTCAAAGCATTTCCGGCATCTCTTGCCCTTTTCGGGTTCATCTTCAAGCCCTTCAACGGCTTGCAGCCATATACCGTGTTTATAGAGGTCTTCGTACAATACCAAGCCTATGTGACGGGCCAAATGGCGGGTGTCTTTGAGGCGTTTTTTAAACTCCTCGTCGGTGTCGATATTGGAGTTGGTAAAGAATAGAGCCACTTCATAGTTCGTACTCTGCAGCATTTCAATACAGGCGGTAGCGCAATTAGCGCAGCACACATGTAGTAGAACTTTTTTCTCAACGGTCATAATGGAAGTATAGTTGATTTCTAGCGAGAGTTCAATCGAAAGACGGGTCCGTTTTTCTTGCCGGAGTGGTTGTGTTTTGTTATTATACAAACAAGAAAGGGGTGATGCTATGCCGCAGACAAATTCAGTTCCGTCACAGTTTATATGTATAGAGTGCGATAAGGTTGTAAGCAGAAAGGATATCTTATGGTCGCATAAGGCGGAACAGTTCGATGGTGCAACCTGTATCTGCGAAGATTGTTTCCCCAAGTGGCAGAAAAGCATAAACCCGCCCGATCTTGAACATATCGAGAACACCCAGAAGAAAGAGTCGTTTATCGCGCATTATCTCCATCATACTCATGAGCAGCGGGTTAAACATCGGGAAGAAAAGGAGCTCGATAAAAAGGAACACGCTTTTGCTGAATTCGTCCGTGTGTCACTTGAGGATCCATCCATGAGCTCCATCTTGCTGGCAATGGCAAATCTTACCACTGATGAGCGGCATTCTCTGCTCGATGTCATCACCACTCAGCTAGAGCATCACGATGCCAAGCCGGAACTGATTGACGCATTGCATACTCTTAAACTAGACGACATGGCTACTAGAATAATTGAAATGATGGAAAATAGAGAATAAAAAACCCGCACCTGGCGGCGCGGGTTTTAAAAATCAATCTGATTGTTTTTGCTACTTATCGCTCTTATTCTTGCTTCTTTTCTTGTCATACTTCTTTCTGTCGCCACCGCGTCCTTTTCCCTCGCCCAACTTTTCCCTCTTGGCTTCGCGCTTCTTGCGCATGTTCTCATGGCGTTTTCTCATCTGCTCGCCCTGCTGCTTCATCGCGGCCTTAACGTCTTCTTTTGTGAGGTCATCGCCCTTGTCGATCAAGTCATCCAGAACATCCTGACGTTCTTCGTAGGCTTTTTCATGTTGCTTTCTCATCTCAGTCTGGTGTTTTTCCCTTTCCTTTGCCATCTCAGCTTGGCGCTTCTTTGCTTCCTTGGAACGCTCTTCACCCTGTTTCTGCATTTCCTTGCGACGTTCTTTCATCTTTTTCTTGATGGCTTTGCATGCGTCGACCGGGCTTTTGTTGTTCATGATCTTCTCTATCTCGGCTTCACAGTCTTTTTGGCGATCCTTGTTGCGGTCACGACCTCTGGTTTTTCCGCGCTCCTCGCGACCAGGCTTCTTGTCAGCATCGTCTTTGCCTTTCTTTCCCCTCGCCACTAAGTCACCGGAAACCATGCAGGTTACCACTATTATGATCATTGTCATCCAGAACTTCTTCATCACCGCCTCCTTTTTGTTTGATGCCGTTTTTCGGCACTTGATTGTGAATACAGTAATATAACGGATCCCTGCAGGATTTTATTGCAAGAAATCTGGTAGTGCCGGGAGAATCTTGCGTAAATGCCTGATGTCAGCGTTTTTTGGGTTTCGAGGTTTTCTTCATGGGAACCGATAATGTTCCGTCAAAGAACTCTATTATATGGCCTCGCTCTATGAGCCAGCATAGCGGGGAAAGGATTTCTTTGATCTGTTCGGAGTCTGGCTTAGCATCAGGGCGTAGTTCCTTTACCAAATCTGTTCTTGATGAACCCGGATGTTCCTGAAGATAAAGCAATACCTCTTTGATGGCGTCTACGACATATTCGATCTTAATCGGCGAAAGTGCTGTAGGCGTTACAAAAGTTACACCTCGCCCCTTGCCAGCCTTAAAAATTATCAGACCCTTACTGCTGAATGCGCCTCGCAATGCCGATATCACAGATGATGGGAAGCGATGCTCTGCCATCCATGCATTCTTTATGGCCAGATGTAAGCCTATGTCGTCTATCTCGCGACAGAGCGGGACGGGTACAGTTGCTCGCTTAGTCTCCTGCAGTTGAGATGGCGCAATAGTCCTGATGAAATAAGCCTCCGCTTTTGCTTGCGATAGAGGTTTGCTCGTCTCGTCACCCTTGGGTCGGTAAGAGACTCGGTGACTATACTCCTGCTTCCACTTTTCAACAGCATCTTCTTCATGAATCATCTTGATGCGCGATTTGTAGCTCTCCAGACTCATATTGCGATACGAATGCTTGTGCAATTCCTGAATGCTTTCCGAATAGCTGTGATGATTCGGCGGTCCGATCAGTTTGCCTGAGAAACCACATTGCGCGACACAGGAAAAATTTCCAGATGGAATTTCGCCCTGCGTTTCTTCTTTATCCATAAAATCATCCATGTGCTTTTTTGCCATATGGCGATAGAGGGTGTCTTCATGAAGGGCAATCATTCCGCAGATCTTGCACTGTTTAAGCGTTAGATCTTTGGCTTCTTTGTTGATTTCCACTCTGGCACTACAGGATTCCGGGTTGTCGAGATAAAGAAAAGCCACCTGCATCATTGGGTGTGCCCGACCGCTGTTTTTGATTCTTCGGGCGATTTCCATAATGGCTCTTTGCAAGGGAAGGAATCGAACTTGAACCGGTGCTATCTCAACTCTTTCAGGTCTTCTTTCTCTCGATCCCTGCCCTCTGGCTCCGGGTCTTTGACCTTTTGGCGATGATCTCTGGTCTCTGCTCCCTGGTCTCTGAACCCTGGGCGCTGATTTCTGTCCTCTGCCCCCTGACCTCTGACCTCTGTCGTCCGGTCTCTGCCTTCTATCCCCTTGCGGCTTGTGGCTGAAGTAGTTGGTTTCAGGTGGTTTGCGAGCCCATTCAGGAACAAAGTTTAATTCCAGGCTAAGGTTCTGGATAGATTCTTTGGCGTCCCCGTTTGTATTCTCGTTTTTTTTCTCTTCGCTCATAGGATGGGTAAACTACCCTAAAATCAGTCAGGTAGCGATGAAGAAATTTGACCCCAGTCACTTGAACCAGTACTCTATTCATCTATGCCAATAGAAATTATATGAGAGAGTATGTGGTTTGGCTTGATGAAAATGGATAAATATAAACCAGCTGTGAGCAAAGGGGTCTTACTTTTTCTTTCCGGAATGTTTTGGTTCTGCATCGGTACCATGCTTTTGCTTCGAGCGGCGTCATGGCTGCAGGATGTTTCAAACTTGCATAGGTGTGTGTGTGGAATTTTGGGGACAATTCTTGCCTTGCTTGTGTATCGCTTTGGATTCAGGAGGATAGCAGATAAGAATCGGGACCGAATTTTTTCGATAGATGACAAGAGGTGCGTGTTTGCATTTATGCCCTGGGAAAGCTATTGTATTATTCCTGTCATGATTGCAATGGGAGTGATGTTGCGTCATTCTCCGTTTTCGAAACAGTATATAGCTATTTTGTATGTCGGCATGGGCTTGGCTCTGATATTTGCGAGCTTTAGATATGCGAAGTTTTTTTTAAGAGAGCAGCGAGAGTGTTGAGCTTTATGAAGCAGGGTTTATGTTTATTCGAATGTTGTCGTTTGGGTGCGGTGATGACCGTAGCTATTGTGGTTTGCGGGTGTAGTCTGCCTCGTTATACTGTCGGCCTAGATACTGTTATGCGCAAGGAGATCAATAAGAGCAATGAGGATATTGGTAAGTATAGATGCACGACGGGCGCGCATAGAGGTGATTCTGTCCAGCATATGGAAAACACGCTGAGTGCGATCAAGGCTGCGATGACTAATGACGCGTATGCTTTTATCGAATTTGACGTTCAGTATACGGCTGACGACAAGATTGTGGTCTTTCATGATAAGAGTTTAAGGCGGCTTTTCAAGAAAGGGGACAAGATAGGAGCGCGCAGTTATGAAAAGCTACAGGAGCTGAGTGGAGGCCAGATTGCCAGCTATAAAGAGACGATGAGTTTAGTTAAAGGCAAGAAGCTCAATATAGAGATTAAGTCTCAGGGTGATTTGGCTGAGGATAAACGACTGGTCGATTATATTGTGGTAGATATAGTGGCGAGAGGGATTGATGACGACGTGGTGATAAGCTCTATTTCGGAGGATGTGGTCAGGTATATTAATACGCGCTATAAGAAAATTGCTACGGGTCAGATCTTCTGGATCAAGTCGTCAACCTATCTGCCGTTCGATGCTTTAACGAAGAAATTATACAATGATATAATAGAGACCGAAGCTGATTATCTCATGCTGCATGTTGCCAATCTGCGTAACATTAATGACCTGCTTAAATTGAAGCCCAAGGGGAAGACGATCATGTTCTGGAACTTTGATGATGCGATGTATCTTGTTCATAAGAATGTTTCCGATCGTCTCTGGGGCGATACATGGATAACGAGCTGGTGTGCCTACCTCAGATATAAGATGAGGAAGAGGTGAGGCGGTGGCTGGCAAGAAACATGACGGTTTTGCAGAGATTAAGAGAAAGAATGGGCATGGCTGGATTATTGAAGATAAAACTATTGATCGCAAGGGGACATTTTCATATTGGTATGACACACGCCAGAAAGAACCCTTGCTTACGGGGTGTTAGTTCGCTATTCTACCCTCCTTTCGTAAACAAAACAGAGAGGAATGGAAGAATGAAGAGATCACTTATTATTATGGCTTTGATTGTTGTCGCAGGGGTTGGTTGTACTGAGGAAGATAAAAAGGAGGTCAAGGTGGAGTTAGAGAGCTTGTCGCAGAAGGCGAGTTATGCTGTAGGTTTGCAGATAGGGCGGTCGATGTCGACATTCCCTGTTGCGTTTGACCGTGCCGCATTTGACGCCGCGCTTGATGATTCTTTGGCAGGCAGTGAGCCACGTCTTTCCCGGGAAGATTTGGAAGCTGTTTTTGGTGAGATGAACAAGATTCATCAGGGAAAAATGGCCGCCGCTGGTCCGCCATCGCCACAACCTGCATCTGCTGATGGTGAGAAAAATCTGGAAGTGGGTAAGGCTTTTCTTGAGGAGAACGCCAAGAAAGAGGGCGTTGTTACGATGAATACCGGCTTGCAGTATGTTGTTATCAAGGAAGGCGAAGGCGCAAAGCCTGTGGCCGCCGATAAAGTTGAAGTTCATTACCTCGGAACCACAATCAACGGCAATGAGTTCGATAGTTCTTATAAACGCGGAACACCGGCTACATTTGGTGTTACTCAGGTTATTCCTGGTTGGACTGAAGCGCTTCAGCTCATGACAGTTGGTAGTAAGTACAAGCTGTTCATCCCGTCTAATCTCGCATATGGCCCTAGAGGCGCCGGAAGAGACATCGGCCCTAACGAGACGCTCATCTTTGAAATCGAGCTTATCAGTATCCAGAAATAGTGTAACGTCTGGCTTTTAGCCAGCCTGGTAACATGTCGCACGTTTGCCACACCCTTGGTGTGGTAACACGGGAGATATGCAGCAACTTCATGGCTTGAGAACACCCTTTATTAATGGTGCGTCCCTTGTATTTCCCTTGTATTTTTGTATTTCTCAGTAAAGACTGAACGTTGCTTAAACTATCGAAAGGGAATAGGACGATGAATAATAAATATGAGCATCTTACTAGAATAATCCTGTTGGCGATCATGGTAATAATGACAGGGCACGCGGTGGCCGGGGAGATCAGCTACAACGAACGGTTCGCACTTGGTGGTGACCGCACAGCCGCACTCAAAGAGCTTATTCCCGGAACAGAGGATTACTATTATTATAACGCTCTCCATCTTGAACTTGAAGGGCGACTGGTAGAGGCAAAACGGATTCTCGACGCCGGCGTTAAGAAATTCGGGCACAGTGGTCGTCTTCGCGAATTGGAAAACAGGCATGCGCTTAAGTCTTATAAGGAGAAGCCGGACTATTCACTCAGATACATTATCGATCGCCTCAATGTTTATTTCAACCATCGCCAGAAGAAACTGAAGGAAGAAGTTCGTCTGCCGACGAAACTGAGCCCGAGTCGAATATCCTTCAGTACTCTCGCAAAATATGCATTTGATGAGAAGCGTCATACAGAACGATTTGAGAATAGCGCGTTTGATTATCTTGTAACCGCGAAGCTTACGGCTGATCAGCGCCGTAGTCTTCTTTCGCGTCTTCGCCGTCCTGACTATCCGGGTATCGTAAAGCTGATAATCAATGATCTTAATTACAAGCGCAGTCGCGGGTTCTGGCATCATCCGGTTCATAAGATGCTCACTGTTGATCAGCTTGAGGCGTGTCTAAAGAAGAAACCTGACTTGATCAAGCAGACAAACTTTATCAATACTTATCTTACTAAGCTTCGGCCGAATGACGATGTTAACTGGATGGCAGACGATGTAGAGTATCTGGCATATCTCAAGAGACTGCTGGTTTTTGCCGATAGGCTTCCGGCATCGCAGGCTTCACTCAGGGCAAACATAATATACAAGCAATTGGAGTTTAATGTAAAAAACGGCACGTATGATAAATCATTGTTTATGCACTATATTAAAATACCGCGGCCGGTTCATTATGCCAACCGCGATTGGCTGAACGCCAAGGTTAATAAGTATTCACAAATCAATATGAATGCTTCCTACAAGGCTTTTATGTCGTTGCCTCCAATTGGGAACGATGAGTTGGCGGTAAGAAGGCATCTGATGCATTTTCTGAAGACTGCACCTAATTTCAAGGAGTATGATGACTATATTGAGTATAATTATCTAAAGCGGTTGTTTGCTGAGGTCAAGCTGGTCAATGGGGTGGGTAATGCCGAGAAGTGGTACGCATTGATGGATAGTCCGTCAATGGTCAAGAACCTTCGCGACAGAATCGATATTGATATCCTTCCTACGAATGATGATTATCTTGAACTGGATGATAAAGTGTCGCTGGATGTTGCGTTGAAGAATATCAAGAATCTTACCGTCAAGGTATACGAGGTCAACACAACCGGCTATTATCGCCAGAAACTTTCCAGGATAACGACAGCTATAGAGCTCGATGGACTTGTCCCGAATAGCAGCAGCACGAAGAAGTACAAGCTTCCGCCAATGCGTAGGCATGTGGAAACCCTGAGCTTTCCGGCGATAAAGAATCCAGGTGTCTATGTTGTGGAGCTGATAGGGAACGGCGTCAGCAGTCGGGCTGTTGTTCGTAAAGGTCGACTTACTTTTACAGAGAGAATCGGGTCGGCAGGACATGTGTTCATGCTTTACGATAGCGCAGGTGCGCTTTTGCGGGATGCGGTATTATGGATGGGCGGGACTGAGTACAAGGCTGAGGATGGGGAGATCCATGTTCCCTTCAGCGGTAATCCAAAGAAGCAATCGATAGTCTTTACTCATAAAGGCTTCTCTGTGCTCCGTGAGTTTATGCATCTGGGTGAGCGTTATAAGCTCAACGCTGGGATGTATCTTGGCCGTGAGCAATTGGTATCCGGGAAGAAATGCACTGTGGCGGTGCGTCCTGAACTTCTGCTTAATGGCGAGCCGGTAGCTGTATCTCTGATTGAAAATCCCACGTTGACGATTCGTTCGATTGACATTGATGGGCATTCGGCTGAGAAACAGATGAACAACTTCAAGCTTGAGGACGAAAAGGAGTCGACATATACGTTTCGTGTTCCTGAACGTTTGCGCAGCATGAATATTGTCTTGAGCGGCAAGATTCAGAACCTTAACACAGGCAAGAAGATCGATCTTTCGACATACAGTGTGATTGCCGCGAATCAAATCAAAGAAACAGAAAAGATAGAGGATCTCTTTTTGCGTAAGACAGCTGATGGCTATATTGTTGAGCTTTTGGGCCGTAATGCCGAGGCGCATGATGGCCGTGCTGTGCATCTGGAACTCAAACATCGTGACTTTAAACGCATTGTACATACATCACTAAAAACAGACATCAAGGGCCGTGCGTATTTAGGCGAGCTTAAAGACATTGTATGGGTGAAGGCGCGGGGTCCGGAAGATACTAAACATCTGTGGGTGATTCCGCAGGATAAGGTGTCACATACGCCGGTGCTGCATATGCTGGCGGGTGCAAAGCTGAGGATTCCATTAATGCATACTGACAAGCGGCCATTGAGCAAGGTCGTCTCGTTTTTGGAGACACGCGGTGGCGTATTTGTTCGGGATTGCATTGGTAATGTAAAGCAAGAAGGCGGGTATTTGGTGGTAGCTGGTCTATCGGCTGGCGATTATAGTCTTATGACTAAGCCGGATGGACGAATAACGACAATCCGTGTCACTGCAGGCAAGGCTGATGGGTCGCAGTTGATAGGTAAGAATAGAGTACTTGAGCAGAAGGCTATATATCCTCTTCAGATTCAGAGTATAGAGGTTAAGGGCGATGAGCTTCTGATCAAGGTGGCGAATGCGGTTCCCGGAACGAGAGTCCACATGGCTATGACCCGTTATGTCACTGATGATTTATTTGCGCGTTTTGGTACGCCGTCCTTCCGCGGTCCAGTTGCGGCTAATCTTGTTCGTCCGAAATCAGAGTACCTTTCGGGCCGCCGGATCGGCGATGAATATCGCTATGTTATGGAGCGCAGAAATGGCGGGACATATCCTGGCAATATGTTGACGAGGCCGAGTTTAATTCTGAATCCATGGAGCCCGCGTTCGACTGATACCGGTACAGACTTCGCAAGGGGCGGCGGGTTGTATAGTAGCCGGACACCCGGGTCACGTGCTGCGTCGATATCCAGTCACGGGGGCTCTGCCGAATCAAGGGGCGGCGGTTTGGACGCATTTAGTTGTTTTGATTTTCTGGAGAGTGTTTCACCTGTTGCTATGAACTTGGAGCCGGATAAGGACGGCATTGTTAAGTTATCTTTGAAGAAACTTCCCGTTGGTCAACAGCTTCATGTTTACGCTGTCAATGGAAGTAGTGCGGTGTACAGGCAGCGGGCGATGAAGGAGCATGCGGAGGGATCGCAGGACTTGAGGTTGAAACGTTATCTTGCCTCGGACAGCCATTTTACCGAGCAGAAGCGTATGAGTATTGTTCGCAAGGGCGGTAGCTTTACGGTGGCGGATATCTTGAGTGCCAAGATCGAGGTTGTTGATTCAGTATCGTCAGCATACCGTTTGCTGACAGCGCTGAATGATGATGCGACGTTGGCGGAGTTCAATTTTATAGTAAACTGGCCCGAGCATAGCATGGAAAAGAAGAGAGAGCTTTATAAGAAATACGCGTGTCATGAACTGCACCTGTTCCTGGCGATGAAGGATCCGGCTTTCTTTAATAAGGTTGTCAGGCCGTATATTGCCAACAAGAAAGACGCAAAATTAATCGATGATCGGTTGCTAGGGCGCTCGCTGGATGCGTATCTTAAACCATGGCGCTACAAGAGGCTCAACATGGTGGAGCGAGCATTGCTGGCACAACAGATGAAGGCTCAACATAAGAGTACGGCTCGACACTTGACGGATCTTTATGACCTCCTTCCACCAGACGTTGAGAAGTTCAATCGGCTATTCGATTCCGCTCTGAGAAGTAGTGGTCTTGAAGGGGCATCTGGCGATTTTGGAATGGTAATGGCGCAAGCTGCGCGAGAGGAAGAATCGCTGGGGGATCCTTTTGGGGATATCGATGGCGACGGACTTGTATCGCTTGGTGGCAAGCTCAGAAGGGTGGCAGCTAACGCTCCGGCACCAGCATCAGTCAGCCTTAGTATGGCTAAGGGTAAGGCCAAGAAGTCGGTCAAACGTCAGGCTGGTCGGCTGTTAAGTGTGGAGCGTGCAAATAAAGAGGCTTTTTCCGATGAGCTTGACAGTATAAGTGAGGCGAAAGAGGAAAGCATGCGACGCAAGGACAGCTCGGTTCGTGACGCGAGAAAGCGCGACGCTATTCGTCAGCTGTATCGGAAGCTGGAGACGACGAAGGAATGGGTGGAGAATAATTATTACCATAAGCTGATTCAGGAGCAGGCGGCTGATTTGATTCAGATAGATGTCTTCTGGAAGGACTATGCCCGTTGGGACGGTAACGGCAAGTTTCTGTCTGGCAACTTGTCTGAGGCGGGCGACAGTTTTACGGAAATAATGTTGGCCCTAGCTGTATTGGATCTTCCGTTCAAGGCTGGTGAACATGAGTATAGTTATGAAGACGGAACCATGGTATTCAAGGCTGCCAGCGATGTTATTTTGTTTCATAAGCAGGTACAGGAGGCAAAGGGTGAGATTGAGAAGTCGGTTCTATTAATCAATCAGAGCTTTTTTGCGAGGGACGATCGATATCGCTATGAGAACAACGAGCGGTTTGACAAGTTTGTGACGAAGGAATTCGAGAAGGGCCGCGTGTATGGATGTCAGCTGGTTTTAACTAACCCGACATCGACGAGGCGTAAGGTGGATGTTCTTCAGCAGATCCCTGCAGGTGCGATTCCAGTTCTACGTGGAATGCAGACAAAGAGCAGGCATGCAGTGCTGGATCCTTATTCGACGCAATCGATGGAATATTATTTCTATTTTCCTGCCGAGGGTGAGTACCCTCATTTTCCAGTGCATGTAGCGCAGGAAGAGCAGGTGGTTGCTGCGGGGGACGCGTTCAGATTCAAGGTGGTAGCTGAAGTGGATGAGATCGATAAGGGAAGTTGGGAACATGTTTCCCAGTTCGGAACTAAGGCGGATGTGGTCGAGTTTCTCAATGCACACAATATCGATCGCTTGAAGATTGATATGATTGCCTGGCGCATGGGTGATAAGGCTTACTTTAAGAAGATTACGGCTTTGCTGGAGGATCGTAAGATTTACAATAATACGATTTGGTCCTATTCCCTTAAGCACAATATTCCTTCCAGGATACGTGAGTATTTGCCGCATACGTCTTTTGCTAACAAATGCGGCGTAATAATCGAATCACCGTTGTTGGATTTGGATCCTATTATACGGCACATGTATGAGCACAAGGAATACTGGCCGCTGGTGAATGCACGTGTATTCAAGCTGGGCAACAAGCGCAAGATCTTGAATCGCCAGTTTTATGCGCAGTACGAGAGCTTTATGAAGGCTCTGACGTATCGCCAAGCACTGACTGATGATGATGAGATGGCGGTTGTTGTATACATGTTGCTTCAGGACCGCATTGACGATGCAATGCGCTATTACGAGGCGATTGATGCTTCGAAGCTGGAGATGGGTATACAGTATGACTACATGTCTGCATATATGGCATTTTATCGCGAGAAACCTGCTGAGGCGAAGAAGATAGCGACAAAGTACAAGGACTATCCTGTGGATCGCTGGAGAAATCTGTTTGGGGATGTGTTGGCTCAGTGTGAGGAGATAAGCGGAAAGAGCGCGGGCGTAGTTGATGATGAGGATAGAAGCCAGACTCAGACCAAGCTGGCTGATACGTCGCCGCGTATACAGCTTGATATGGAAGGCAATATTCTGAAAGTCGAGCATGCTAATCTTAAGGGTTGCACAATCAATTATTATCCGATGGATATAGAATTGTTATTCTCGCGTAAACCGTTTGTTCAGGATGTAGGAACACAGTTCACGGTCATCAAACCGAACCAATCGGACTATGTCAAATTGAGTGGTGACAAGATGACTGAGATCACTGTTCCAAGAACACTTAAGAACAGAAACCTGATGATTGAGGTTGTTGGCGCGGGAATCAGCAGGCTGAAGGCGTATTATCCTAACGCACTGAAGGTTGACATGATTGAGACTTATGGACAGTTGCGGGTTGCGGATAAGAATACAGGGAAAGCGTTATCAAAGGTGTACGTAAAAGTATATGCTCGTAATGGTCGCGGACAGGTGAAGTTTTACAAGGATGGTTATACAGACTTAAGGGGTAGATTCGACTATACTTCGCTGAACACTGACGAGATAGATTCTGTCGATCATTTCGCCATTCTCATATTAAGCGATAGCAATGGTGCCATGGTCCGGGAAGCGAGCCCGCCAAAGAGATAATGTCGGATGGCACGTCTCTAAAGCTTGACCTCGTCTTATTAAAGGTTACAATTTATTTCATTGATTAATGCAAAAGGAGAAATAGATATGGGCGATACAGGAAAAAAAGACAAAGGTAAGAGGGAATCACAGAAAAAGGCCAAGATGACTCCGAAAGAAAAAAGGGCAGCGAAGAAAGAAAAGAAAAGGAATGCGTAGTCGGGATAACCTTGTATGGATCGACTGCGAGATGACAGGGCTGGATCCTGAAGAACATGTCTTGATTGAAATAGCGGTTCTGGTTACGGATAATAATCTCAATATCATTGCCGAAGGACCTGTGCTGGCTATACGGCAGAGTGAAGCTGAGCTGAAGAAGATGGATAGCTGGTGCCGGCGTACACACGGCAGGAGTGGTTTGATTGACCGTGTTCGCGGGGAATGGGTCACACTCGCTGAGGCAGAAGAACAGGTTCTGAAGTTTGTGCGCCGATATTGTTATGTTCGCACCGCACCGCTGTGCGGTAATTCCATTGGGCAGGACAAGCGATTTCTTGTGAAGTATATGCCACGCCTACATGACTTCTTTCATTATCAGAGCATAGACGTCAGCACCATAAAGCAATTGGTTAACCGCTGGTATGGCGGCAAATATCAAGCTCCCGCCAAGAAGGAATTGCACCTGGCAATGCCTGACATCAAGGAATCCTTGGCAGAGCTGGCCCATTACAGAAAACAAGTGTTCCGCAAGTGATTAGTATTCTTCTCTACAACATTAACAAGAGCTGATAATGAAAGACCGATTGGATGTGTTGTTGGTGGATCGCGGTCTTGTAGAGTCCCGCGAGTTAGCTCAGCGTATTATTCGTGCTGGGCAAGTTCGATCAGGCGACACCATACTTTCTAAGCCAGGACATAAGTTCGATGTTGAAATTCCACTTGAGGTAAAAGAGCTACCTCGTTTCGCAAGCAGAGGTGGGGATAAGCTCGAAGCCGCTTTTGAGTCATTTGATATTAATGTTGAGGGATTGGTGTGTCTTGACGTAGGGGCATCGACCGGCGGTTTTACCGACTGTTTGCTTCAGCATGGCGCGAAGCAGGTTTTCGCCGTGGACGTTGGGAAGGGGCAGCTCCATTGGAAGTTGAGAAATGATGACCGTGTAGATGTGTATGAGGGAATGAACGCGCGTTATCTTAAAGAAGATGATCTTCCCGGGAAAGCGGAATTTGCTGTTACCGATGTGTCGTTTATATCTTTAAAGTTGATTATGCCACCCATGGTCGAGGTCACCAGGGAGAATGCTGAACTGATTACGCTGATCAAGCCGCAGTTTGAAGCTGGCCGCAAACAGGTGCAGAAGGGCGGAGTGGTGAGGGATGAAGCTGTTCGCGCCGAAGTCGTTGAAACGATCAAAACCTTTGGTGTCAATGAGCTGGGGCTTACCTGTAAAGGCGTTATCGAGTCACCCGTCCGCGGGCCAGCCGGCAATATCGAATTTCTAGCCTGGTGGGGAAAATAAGAAAATTGGAGTGGGGCGATTGACGTTTCACTCTCGCCCCTGCGGATCGAGCCGATCGCCTCTAACGTACTAAGGCTAAGGATGGGCGATTGACGCTTTGCTCTCGCCCCTGTGGGTCGAGCCGATCGCCTCTAACGTACTAAGGCTAAGGGTGGGCGATTGACGCTTTGCTCTCGCCCCTGTGGGTCGAGCCGATCGCCTCTAACGTACTAAGGCTAAGGATGGGCGATTGACGGGAATCGAACCCGCGACATCCTGGACCACAACCAGGTGCTCTAACCCCTGAGCTACAATCGCCATAAGAAGATGCATAATGTAAGGACTTTTTATCTTTTATCAACAAAAAAACCTGTTAATCCGTCCATTTCTTATTAACAATAGCAAAATGCTTTATATAACAGCAACACCTATAGGGAATTTAGGGGATATCAGCGAGCGGGCACTTGAGGCTTTTCGGACGGCGGAGGTTGTTGCCTGTGAGGATACACGCAGGACCAGGCAACTACTGACCCATTTCGATATACCGCGTCCGGCACAGATGATTTCCTATCGCGAGGGAATGGAGCGCAAAGCTGGCACTCAGCTCATCAGACATTTGGAGGCGGGCAGGAATGTGGTTCTTTGCAGTGATGGAGGAGCTCCCGGAATAAGTGATCCTGGGTACCGGCTTATAAATCAGGTTCTTGAGGCAGGATTGGAGTTTACGGTTATTCCCGGCGCGTCGGCGGTTCAGACCGCGCTTATATATTCAGGGCTCTCGACATCGAGCTATACATTCAAGGGCTTTCCTCCACGCAAGAAAGGTGCGCATGTCAGGTTCTTCGAGGAAGAGAAAGAAATGCCGCATACCATTGTAATTTTTGAATCTCCGCACAGGGTTTCGAAATGTCTGGATGCGGCTTACGAGGCGCTGGGTGACAGGATGGCGGCTGTTTGTATTGAATTGACCAAGAAGTTTGAACGTATCTCACGCGGCTATCTGTCAGACCTGCAGGCTGAATACACCGACCGGAAGGTTAAAGGCGAGGTGACAATAGTCATCGCCGGCAATAACCCCAAGTTTCACAGGGAAGAAGGGGGTAGTGAGCAGGGAACAGACCGAAGTGTCTGATATCTTTACGTAGAGTTTTCCACCCCCTGTTCCCATCGCCCTGTTCCCCATCCCCCTTTTACTCCTTGACCCTAAGCGCCCCTGCATTTATTCTCCAGTTTTGGCAATTGTGAATAAAGGAGACTGCTCATGATACCCCGTTATACTGGCGCTGAAATTGGTGCTATCTGGACTGATCAAAACCGATACAGCATTTGGCTGGATGTCGAGATTCTGGCTTGCGAAGCCATGAATAAACTCGGAATGGTTCCAGCCGCCGACCTCAATCGCATAAAGAAAAGGGCAAAGTTCTCTGTAAAACGTATTGATGCCATAGAAAAGAAGGTCAACCATGACGTAATAGCTTTTCTGACCAATGTTGCCGAACATGTCGGTCCGTCTTCACGATATATTCATCGCGGGCTTACCAGTTCGGATATTCTGGATACCGCACAGGCTGTTCAAATGTGCCAGGCAATGGATATTCTCATCAAGGACACAAAGGCTGTCATTCGTGCGGCAGCGTCCAAGGCGAAGAAATATAAGTATACGCCCATGATGGGACGCTCGCACGGCATCCACGCTGAACCGATTACCTTTGGTCTCAAGATGGCACTAATGTACGACGAATTTGGCCGTAACCTTAAGCGCCTGCAGGCCGCTAGAGAAATCATGACAGTGGGTCAGCTTTCCGGTGCTGTAGGAACTCACGCGCATCTTGATCCGTTCGTAGAAAAATATGTCTGTAAAAAATTGAGACTCAAGCCTGCTTCTATCTCAACACAGATCCTTCAGCGCGATAGGCACGCGGAATACCTTACCGCACTTGCAATAACGGCAGCATCCGTTGAACGCTGGGCTGTTGAATTCCGTCATCTTCAGCGCACGGAAGTTCATGAAGTGGAAGAGTATTTTGGCTCAAAGCAAAAGGGTTCTTCGGCGATGCCGCATAAAAAGAATCCGATAACAGGCGAAAAGCTTACAGGGCTGGCTCGTCTTATTCGCGGTAACTCAGTGGCGGCTTTGGAAAACGTGGCACTCTGGCACGAACGTGATATATCTCACTCTTCAGTCGAGCGGGTTATTCTGCCTGACAGTACAATCGCTCTGGATCACATGCTTACTAACCTTACGAAATTGGTTAAAAACATGCGCGTGTTTCCGAAACGCATGATGCAGAATATCGAGTCGATGCATGGCCTGATCCATTCTCAGCAGGTCCTGATTCTTCTGACCGATAAAGGTATGCTCAGGGAAAAGGCATATCGCATTGTTCAGGAGAGTGCTATGAAGACATGGGAAACAGGAGAGGAACTCAAGTCGCTTCTTTTAAAAGACAAGGATGTTCTGAAGCTTATCAGCTCAAAGGAACTGGATAAGCTCTTTGATATTAATCTGCACTTCACGGATGTCGATAGGACATTTAAGGTGCTGGGACTTTAATTATGAGTAAAAAGAAAAAATCATCTTATGCGGCGGCTGGTGTTGATATTGACGAGATGATGTCCGCATTGACATCGGTCAAGCGAATGGTCAAAAAGACCAACACCAAAGGCGTGTTGAGCGATATTGGTTCTTTTGGCGGGCTTTTTGCTGCGCCCGGTAAGGATATGGCGCTTGTAGCAAGTGCCGACGGGGTGGGAACCAAGCTGAATGTTGCTGTCATGGCGAAGAAGCATGACACTGTTGGTCAGGATCTGATTAATCATTGCGTGAACGATATTCTCGTTCAGGGTGCGCGCCCACTTTTCTTCCTCGATTATCTCGGCACTTCAAAACTTAAGGGCAAGGTATTTGAGGATGTGATCAAGGGCTTATGCAAGGCATGTAAGGAAAATGGATGTGCTTTGCTTGGTGGGGAGACCGCAGAGATGCCAGGTCTATATCCAAAAGGCGAATATGATCTTGTCGGAACGATTGTCGGGGTAGTGGAAAAAAAGAAGATAATTACAGGTAAGGCGATAAGACCTAACGATGTAATAATCGGCCTGCCCGCTACTGGTCTTCAGACAAACGGGTTTTCGCTGGCGCGCAAGGTCATCTTCGACAAGATGAAGCTTAAGATCAAAAGCAAATTTCCGGGCTCGAAGAAGACTGTTGCAGAAGTGCTTCTTGATACGCATAAGAGTTTTCTGCATCCGGTATCGGCCGTGATGAAGAAGGTGAATATTCGTGGCATGGCCCATATTACCGGTGGTGGCCTGATTGATAATGTTCCGCGTTCTTTGCCGAAGGGCACAAAGGCAGTTTTTGAAGCCAGCGCATGGACCGTTCCTAATGTCTTCAAAGTTATAGAGAAAGAGGGCAGGGTGGATCATATGGAGATGTTCCGTGTGTTCAACATGGGTATTGGCTTTGTGATTGTAGTTCGCCCTAAAGATGCCAACGCAACTGTTGACATCCTTCATAAGAACAAATGCCGCGGAGCGCGCATCATAGGCCATATCGAAAAAGGCTCCGGCGTCAAAATTCTAAAATAAGAAAGTTCACGAGGTATTCCAATGCCATCAATATACTTGATATACGGTGAAGATGAATACCAGGTCACGAACAAGAGCCGTGAGATCATCAACGAGCTTCTGCCTGAAGAAGAACGTACCTTTGGGCTGGAAGTGATTGATGGTGCCGCCGACAAAATAGACGCTGCGCTCAAGGCGTTGAAAGCCTGTTTCGAGGCGCTACAAACCGTAGGTTTCTTTTCCGCTCGCAAAGTCACATGGCTACGCGACACGAGTTTCCTAACCGATAACGTAGTTGGCCGCAACGAAGAGGTGAAGAAAGCTGTCAACGAGCAACTGGTTGACCTCTTGAAGGCAGGTCTTCCTGAAGGTCAGACATTAATTGTATCCTCACCAAAGGTTCATAAAGCCAAGAAATTTTACAAGGCTTGCAAAGAAATAGCGGAGATTCATGAGTTCGCTGTCTCCGATAAGAGCTGGCAGAATGAAAAGGATGTTGCTGAGTTTTTGCGCATTCAGCTGGATGTGATTGGCATCAAGATGGACCGAAACGCAGGAACAGTCTTCCTGGAAAAGGTGGGAACCAACTCACGGCATATTGTAAATGAACTGGAGAAGCTGGCTGTTTATATTGGAGATCGCAAGGAGGCGACTGTCGCTGATGTTGAGTCTATTACCTCATCATCAAAGACCTCTGTGTCGTGGGATCTTGTAGATGCGGTAGGAGACCGAAATCTCAAAAAGGCTTTGAATGTAGCGCGGCAACTCTTGTTCCAAAAAGAAAGCGCAATCGGGATGGTTGCTGGAGTGAATTCCAGGATACGGGATCTGATGATTTGCCGGCAGGCGATGGATAACGACTGGCTGAGCGTGGGTGGGAAGAACGCACAGTGGCATGATATGTCACCTGAGATTGATGCTATGTTCAATGATATGGAGAAAGATCCGCGCAAGACTCATCCGTTCAGGCTTGGGCTGTTGGCTCGACAGGCGTCAAACTTCAGGATGATCGAGTTGAAGCGCTGTCAGCATGCAATCATGCAGACACATCAGAAACTGGTTGGAAGCGCAATGCCGGATGAACTTGCCCTTGAACTGCTCCTTGTTCGAATGCTGGCGTAGGAGCCTGCCGAAACGGAAAGTGCATAGGGACACACAATCTGTAATATCCTCATCAACAATTAGAGCCTCTAATAACCTACCGCCTCAGCAAAATCTTACAGATCTTGTGATATTCATTTTCATAGCAGGTCTGTCCCTATCGGAGTTTTTTCAAGTTAACCTCAACAGGATAGTTGCTTTTAATTTCAGGCTTGCCCAACTGAATATCAGCACCCCCTTCTAATCTAAACGTCTGAGCCCATTTTGTATTGAGTTTTATCCTGCCCGCGTCAAGATCGGCATCAGGAGTAAGATTCATAAGCGGCTTAGCATTACCGGACACATTCAGTCGTAAAAATCTATTTTTGGGATCTGAACTTTCTACAAATATATTTTTGCTATACAGATTAAAGATAGTGCTGGGCAGAATGACAACTTCCACTGAGGCATACTCATTCGGTTCAAGAAGATTTTTATCGCATTTAGCTGAAGCACATCCGCAGGTTTTGCGAACCTTAAGAATCTTGAGATCACCTTTCCCTGTATTGCGAATTTTGTATACGGCTGTCCTTTTCTCCCAAGCTGGATACTGCCCGAAATCAATAGCAGAAGGCCCAACAACTTCTATAGATCCAAAATCTTCGCCCAACAGTGATGACACCGCTAGGAAAAACAATAAAATAATCTTAGACATCCTTCTCACAACATATTCTAGCTTACGCACGCCTGCCCAAAATAAAAATTTCAATAGACCCTTATTATGTCCAACATGTTGAAATCTCAAAAACCAACAACCATAATAGGAGAATCAGAGCAACGGTACATCACGCGAGCCTGTTAGCCAAGTATTATCTTTAATTGGTCGACCCGTACGGTCATAAAATGGTCGACAACAAATGACCAACAACACCCAGTGCTTCCCGATTTAGAATTGGGATATAAATCTATTCTTAGTAATAACTTTTGTCTTTATGTTGACTTTAAAACTAATATTAGAACTCAGAGCTATTTTCTGCTCATCAAGATATGTAATGTTACCTTCTACTGTGTAGTCTGAAAAAGGTATTGTGCTTTCAGGAGAAAAATAATACCCATACCTAGCGTCGGGCTTATTAACGACTCCTGCTTGAATTGCTTCGAGCTTTATCAGTTCATTCGAACATGCAAACAAATCATTTCCAGACAGGTCTGAAACTTGCAGTTTTTCTATCTTAAGCCAGTGATTCGACAACGTTGATGAGGAAAAGCGAAATGAAGCATATGCCGTTATCGGACCTTTTTCCAAATGACCATCCTTAACAAACAAACCATATTGCACTTCTCCATAGCCCTGCTGAATACTGCCACCAACAAAAGACCGATATTCATCTTGAGCACACCCAAGACATAACAAACCTACAAATACTATGGCATACCGACTCACAACTATCCTCCTGCTTATCAATTACACAATGATGGCATCATTGTGCAAATTCGTTTCTTTAGGTCTTCAAAATTCGTTTCTTTTGGCGTAGAGCCTAAATGTCGATTCCCTCCTTTGTACCGTAGTGCCGTGAGATGATCAATGTCATAGATTTTTGCATGCAGATCCTGAATATGTCGTTCAACCAGTCCATGGAAATCATAGTGCCAGCAACATCTTATGATGTCAACGGGACTGATTTACGACCGCAACGCGGAAAAACAGGAGGTTCTATACAGAAATAAATTGGTCGGCCCGTACGGTCACAAAATGATCGACAACACCTCACTCATTTGGGACAGCAGTGTCATTAGCTATAGGTCTGTGACACCGACAGGATTGGACTTTACAAATCTAAGGCTGCTTTCAACACCCATTTCTAAACTAACATTCATCCCCGTAGATTCAACCACCAACTCCCAAGTAATTAATCGTGTACCTTCGGATCTAACGTTTCTCTTGCCGTTAAGGCGTCGAGTATTAAAACATATGATATTCGAGAATACCACAGTTTGATATTCCTCCGAAAAACGCCAAGTCCCAGCATTGGTTGTGGCTAACCCATCCTCTATTCTTGAGTACACTTGAATAAACGTACCATCGGAGGAAAGATTTAGAGTCTCTTTGCCGTGTTTATACGTGGCACTATATTCGCCAGGAAGCAAAGATGGATCGTTTTTAAACATGCCACACCCCGAAATTAATTGTATGCACATAATCGCAACAAGAATGTTATTCCACTTTTTCATTTTATAATTAGATAGAGTCCAGAGCAGCAAGGATTTGGCATGGTGAAATCGAACGTCTGCTGAATACTGATAGGAATTTGCTTTTACCTGAATCACTCACATTAACCTCAATTAATCATTAAACGAACTTGGTGTTTAAATATTATGCTTCAAAAGGAATCGTTGCAAGAGTGAAATGGTCGATTCGCAGTT
>JAUUYL010000076.1 GCA_030590485.1 Lentisphaerota bacterium
CGCCAGAGCATGCCCCGTCGACGCGATTACCGGCGAACCAAAGAAAACTTACTTTATAGATCAGGAAAAATGCATTCAATGCGCAGCCTGCTTCGACGCATGTAAATTTAAAGCAGTAATAAAAGAATAAACATTTGATATGATCAATATAACCATAGATGGAAAGACGATTGAGGCTGCCGAGGGCGCAACGGTAATGGAAGCAGCCGAAGCAGCCGGAATCTATATCCCACACCTCTGCCATAGCGACGGACTGGAACCATACGGCGCATGCAGAATGTGCATAGTAGAAGTCGACGGCATGCGCGGGCTACCCACATCATGCACAATAAAAGTAGCCGAAGGCATGACCATCAAGAACGATTGCGAGAAAGTAAACCGCATCAGACGCATGATCTGCGAAATGCTTGTGGCCGATCACCCGCTGACCTGCCTCTCCTGCGCAGCAAACCAGCGCTGCGCACTGCAAAAAGTGGCATCCTGGCTCGGCATCTCCGAAAGCCGACTCCGACGCATGGTTCGCAAACCGATCATCGACGATAGCAACCCATTCTACAAACGTGATCTCAGCAAATGCATACTCTGCGGACTCTGCGTACGCTCATGCAACGAACTGCGCTCCATAGGCGCCATCGATATAGCCGGCCGCGGCTACGAAAGCCATATCGCCGCCGCAGGAGACAAACCCATCCTCGACTCACCATGTGTATCATGCGGCGAATGCGTAGACCGCTGCCCCGTCGACGCTTTATGGGCAAAGAACGAAAATACCCCGCCAGACAACGAAACCATCACCACCTGCCCATATTGCGGCTGCGGTTGCGGACTCGTACTCGGAACCCGGGCCGGAAAGATCGTCAGCATCCGTGGAGACAAATCCAACCCCGCCAGCAAAGGAAGCCTCTGCGTCAAGGGGCGATTCGGACTCGACTTTGTAAGCGCCGATGACCGCCTCACCAAACCTCTTATAAAGAAAAACGGAAAACTCGAGGAAGCCAGCTGGGAAGAAGCACTCGCTCTTATCGCCGTCAAGATGGAGGCCATAAAGGAAAAGGACGGCCCCAACGCTATCGCAGGCCTCTCGTCAGCCAAGGTAACGAATGAAGAAAATTATGTCTTTCAGAAATTCATCCGGGCAGCTATAGGCACCAACAATGTCGATCATTGCGCAAGACTCTGTCATGCGTCAACCGTCGCAGGCCTGGCACGCGCATTCGGCAGCGGCGCAATGACAAATTCCATGAACGAACTCGAAAACGCCGACTGCGTGTTTATTACCGGCTCAAACACAACAGAAGCCCACCCCATTATCGGGATAAAACTTATGAACGCCGCCAAAAACGGCATCACCAAGCTCATCGTGGCCGATCCGAGAAGAATCGATCTATGCGACTTCGCCGAACTGCACATGAGCCAACGCTCCGGCACCGATGTTGCACTATTTAACGCCATGATGAATGTCATCATCTCGGAAAACCTACACGATATGGATTTCGTCAAGAGTCGCACCGAGGACTTTGACAAATTGGAGCAATGCGTCAGGGAATGCACCCCCGAATGGGCCGAGCCAATAACCGGCATACCAGCCAAGGATATCAAAACCGCCGCAAGGACCTATGCAAACGCCAAGACAGCATCAATAGTCTACAGCATGGGTATCACCCAACATACAACCGGCACAGACAACGTTCTTGCACTCGCTAATCTTGCAATGCTCACAGGTAATGTAGGTCGGCTTTCCACCGGCGTCAACCCGCTCCGCGGACAAAACAACGTACAAGGCGCCTGCGATCTGGGAGCTTTACCAAATGTCTATCCTGGATACCAGAAAGTAGATGACCCGGATATGCTCAGCAAATTCCAGGATCTTTGGGGCGTAGAACTCTCAGATAAGCCCGGCCTGACAGTTGTTGAAATTATGAACGCCGCTGACACCGGCGAAATCAAAGCACTTTACATCATGGGCGAAAATCCCATGCTCAGCGACCCAAACCTTAACCACGTTAAAAAGGTCCTGGATAAGATTCCATTTCTCGTTGTGCAGGATATCTTCCTGACCGAAACCGCCGAACTAGCCGATGTTGTACTGCCCGCCGCTTCATTCGCGGAAAAGGACGGCACATTCACAAACACCGAACGCCGCGTACAACGTGTAAGAGCAGCTGTACCCACTCCAGGCGAAGCACGACAGGACTGGGAAATCATCTGCGAACTCTCAAATCTGCTCGGATATACTATGACTTATAATGATCCGTCAGAAATCATGGACGAAATAGCATCAGTCTCCCCAATCTACGGAGGCGTCTCTTTCGAGCGAATCGAAAAAATCGGACTTCAATGGCCATGCGCGGATAAAGACCATCCGGGAACCGTGTTCCTTCACGATGGCGAGTTTAAACGCGGTAAAGGCAAGTTCCACCCCACCCCGTTCATCGAAGCAAACGAACTTCCCGATAACGAATATCCACTTCTTCTGACAACAGGCCGCTATCTCTATCATTTCCACACAAGAACCATGACAGGCCGCTCAGCAGGGCTCGAACAGTTATGTCCACCCGTTCCCGTAGAGATACACCCGAACGATGCAAAGAAAGCAGGGATCAAAGATGGCGATACAATCGAAATAACATCACGACGAGGTAAAATACAAACCACAGCAAAAGTTGCCAGACGCTCGCGTGAAGGCACAGTGTTCGTGGCATTCCACTACCGGGAAGGCCCCGCCAACATACTCACTAACGATGCGCTCGACCCAATCGCAAAAATACCTGAATTCAAAGTCTGCGCCGTTAAGCTGAAGAAGATATAAAAAAAACGGGGCCGGCTTTCGCCAACCCCGCTCAGATATCTATTCTACAAACTTCTTATGCCGCTTCTTCAGTGTGAGACGGAGCTTTCACGACAAACGTCAGCACACCAGCAAGAACAAGCAAAACTGCTGATGTATAGAAAGCAAAGTCGTAACTACCAGCCCATTGGTCACCCAACCATGTGATCGAGCCATCTTTCACCTTGGCGGCAAACATCGCCATAACCAGTCCGCCAACACCCCAAGAGGTGAAAACGAGACCATAGTTCATACCAAAGTTCTTCAGCCCAAAGAAATCCTTTGTGATAGATGGAAACAGAGCTAAGTTGGCTCCATAGTTGGCACCCACAAGAGATGCAAGAACAATAAGCAGTGCTCCGGAAGGCGACTCCATACCGCTTGCCGTGGAAAGAGCAAAGAGCGCACCAGCCTGAAGAAGGAAAAACAGAAGCATTGTTTTGTTACGGCCAAGCTTATCAGAAAGCATGCCTGCAACCACTCTTCCTCCACCATTTCCCAGTGCCAAGCCCATAACGGCAGCGATAGCCAAGCCCTCTGCCACACCAGATGACTTTACGATTCCTTTACAAAAGGAAATAACCATCAGTCCAGCGCCAGCACCGCAGGCATACATAAACCAGATGACATAAAACTGCCAGGTCTTCAACATCTCACTTGGAGCAAAATCCTCTTTTTTGACTACCGCGCCAGCTTTCGCCGGAGCTGCTGTTACTTCGTCCTCGGGAACATAGCCCGCAGGTGGAGCCTTAAGAAGCTGCGCGAGTCCGCACACTATGACGGTGAAGCCAATTCCTAGAGCCATCATCATCTTCGAAAGACCATATGTTGTCGCTAGATGCCTCGAAAGAGGTGCAATGTACACAGAGGCAAGACCGAAGCCACAAACTACGATACCGGCAATCATACCTGTTTTTGCCTTAGAAAACCACTTAACAGCCGGCGGTGTAGCCGAAGCGTAGCCAAAACCAATACCGGCACCAGCAAGAACACCAAAACCAAGAACGTAACCGAGGTTAGAAGTTGTAGGATCCATAACGCTGGCAAGAATCATACCTGCGCCAACAAGAACACCGCCAATTGTGGCAACAATTTTCGGGCTGAGCTTATCCTGCATGCGTCCAGCAGGAACCATGATCAGGCAAAAAACAAAACATGCTACCGAATAAGGTAGAGCCTTGTCTGCGGCAGACTCAGACCAGCTCCAGCCAGCCTTCGCAATCTCCCCACTAATAACACTCCAGCTATAAAGCACTCCAAGCGCCAGATTAATACCCAGACCAGCCAGCACAACTTGCTTGCCGTGATTCTTTACCGATTCCGTCATCTCTACTCCTTATTATTGATAAAAAACAAGGGTCGGGAAACTTGATCCCGACCCTTGTTACATGATTTCTATTTTAGCCTTTGAATTCGGCGATGATGCTTTCAACAACACTTGGGTCTGCCAGTGTGCTTACGTCACCAATCTTATCGCCATCACCTTCAGCAACCTTGCGAAGAATACGACGCATGATCTTGCCAGAACGAGTCTTCGGAAGCGCCGGCGCCCACTGGATTACATCCGGTGCAGCAATCGGACCGATTTCATTACGAACATGCTTAACAAGCTCACCCTTGAGTTCTTCAGTATATTCGTTGCCCGTCTTGAGCGTTACGTATGCGTATATACCCTGACCCTTGATGTCATGAGGAAATCCGACAACAGCGGCTTCAGCCACAGCATCATTGGAAACCAACGCACTTTCAACTTCAGCTGTACCCATGCGATGACCGGAAACGTTGATAACATCATCAACACGGCCAAGCAGCCAGTAATCACCATCCTCGTCAATACGGCATCCATCACCTGTGAAGTAATAACCCTTGTAGGTACTGAAATATGTCTGGATGAAACGTTCGTGATCACCATATAATGAACGCAGGATGCCCGGCCATGGCTTTCTGATGCAAAGCTTACCTTTTTCGCCCTGAGCAACCTCTTTGCCATCGTCATCAAGTATGACAGGATCAACGCCGAAGAACGGACGCGAAGCACTACCAGGCTTAAGCGTGTGCGCGCCAGGTAAAGGCGTAATCATGATTCCACCAGTTTCTGTCTGCCACCATGTATCAACTACAGGCGTTTTGCCATGTCCAACATTGTCGCGATACCAATTCCATACGTTTGGATTGATAGGTTCACCTACACTACCGAGCAACTTAAGCGATGAAAGGTCGCGTGCTGCAATAGGAGCTTCACCCTGCTGCATAAGTGCACGTACAGCTGTTGGTGCTGTGTAAAACTGCGTGACTTTATACTTATCACACACATCCCAGAAACGTCCAGCATCTGGATAAGTTGGAACACCTTCAAACATGATCGAAGTAGTGCCGTTTACCAGCGGACCATACACAATGTAACTGTGTCCTGTAATCCAACCTATATCAGCTGTGCACCACCAGACATCCTCTTCATGAATATCAAAGATATTCTTGAATGTCGTTGCCGCATATACCATGTATCCGCCTGTAGTGTGCAGAACACCTTTTGGCTTGCCAGTTGATCCAGATGTATAAAGTATGAACAGTGGATCTTCAGAGTCAACCCATTCCGGCTCACATTCTGCAGCTTCGTTGGCAACAGCCTCTTCGTACCACACGTCTCTTCCATCCTGCATGGGAACATCGTGACCAGTGCGCTTAACAACAAAACATGTTGTAATGCTCGGACATTCAGCCAGCGCCTTGTCAGCATTGGTCTTCATCGGAATATTATCCTTAGGGCCGCGCAATGCCGTATCCTGCGTGATTAAAATTTTGCATTTCGAATCATTAATGCGACCTTTCAGAGCGTCAGCACTGAAAGCACCAAATACGACTGAGTGAACGGCGCCAATACGCGCACATGCCAAACATGCAATAGCTGCTTCAGGAACCATCTGCAGGTAAAGGCAAACTCTGTCGCCCTTTTCAACGCCTGCGGTTTTGAGTGCATTGGCAAATTTGCATACCTTCTCATAAAGCTCTCTATATGTAAGCTTTGAATCCTCACCAGGTGTATTTCCTTCCCAGATGATTGCAGTCTTGTCACCGCGCGTCTCAAGATGACGATCCAGACAGTTTACAGAAAGATTGGTTTTGCCATCAATAAACCATTTAACGTCAACATTGTCTTCAAATGTGTAATCAAGAACCTTTGACCATTTCTCTTTCCACTCAAAACCTTCTGCTATATCACCCCAGAAACCCTCTGGGTCTTCAATCGAGCGTTTGTACATCTCTTCGTACTGCTCAGCATTAATATGAGCTTTTGCAATAGCCTCCTCCGTCGGGGCTATTCTGTCACCTTTTGCCTTGTCTGCCATGATACTTCTCCTGTTATGTTTCAATATTTTAGCTTAAATACCGTTGATGCGTCCTAGAACAAAACATCAAAAACAATAAAATTACAGCTATCGAGAGGCAAAAGCAAGCTAGAATTGATTAATAATTCAAATTTTTTCATTTTTGCTCAATTGTGATCAAAATTGATCATATGCTCATCCGAATTGAGCAGAGTTCTGCGGTAATGAAATAAGGGGCCGGCGCTTACGGCCATAGCCTGAACTCGGCGTCACACAGGCGACCATCTTTACCGAAATACACCCCCTCATCACCAAGTATAGCCCGCTTTCTGCCAACTGACGATCCGCTACTTTTGCCCTGAAATCCGCCTGAAGTGTGATCTGAGGCAATTACCCTGTGGCAAGGCACTTTCGGAGCATACGGATTCACCCTTAAAGCCTGCCCTACCGCTCTAGCAGAACCGCAGCCTACTGCTTCCGCAACCCTCTTATATGTAGTAACGCGCCCGCGAGGCACCCTACACACTGCTGTATATACCTTTTGCTGAAACGACGAAACACCTTGATATTTAGTTCTCATTGACGTAAATTACCGACTAATTATGAAAAAGTCACTGAAATATCGCGAGGCTATATTCGACGCCAGACGGGTTGTCATCAAAATAGGCAGCCGCGTTATCGTTCAGAAAACAGGACGCCCGGATACAAGGCGTATGCGAAGTATCATAAAAGAAATCGCCCGCCTTCGTAAGCAAGGCTTGGAAATAGCTGTCGTCACATCCGGCGCCGTAGGCACCGGAATGGAAGCTCTCAACATGAAATCACGTCCCACCAGCGTTCCCAATCTCCAGATGGCCGCCGCCGTGGGTCAGGCAAGACTGATGTCTCTCTATGATGACATGTTCTCAAAATCCAACTGCAAAGTCGGGCAGGTTCTTTTGACTCACGCGGATTTCAATCATAAGATCCGAACAACAAACGCGCGGCGCACAATGAATAACCTCATAAGCCATAACGTCATACCTATAATCAATGAGAACGACGTTGTCTCCGACGAGGAAATTCGAGCCGACCTGTCAGTCGGTGACAACGATAACCTTGCCGCATTGGTAGTCAACCTGATCCGGGCCGACCTCCTTATAATGCTGACTACAGTCGACGGCATACGCGAACCCGGAACATCAGGACGGACGAAACGCGTTAAGTATTTCGAGTCTATAACAAGAAGCACGTTCAAACTCGTAACCGGCTCTAAATCAAATATATCAAAAGGCGGTATGGCAACGAAATTGAAGGCCGCACAAACTGTATCCAAAACCGGATGCTCTGTTGTCATTGCCAACGGCAGATCCCCAAACGTCCTGACCAACATTATGAAAGGCCAGGACGTCGGAACCATGATTTTAGCGTAAGGAGATATACCCCATGAGTCTACATGACGAAATAGTACAGATAGGAACCGACAGCTTAGCCGCATCACGCGAACTGAATCTCCTGACCGCCAGCAAGAAGAATAGCATCCTTATGGCTATGGCCGATGAACTGGATTCATCAAAACCCAAAATTATCGAGGCCAACAAAAAGGATATTGAAGAAGCGCATAACGCCGGACTTTCTGATGCAATGATCGATCGCCTGACACTCAACGACGTTCGTATCGACGGTATAATCAAGGGCCTCCGCGAAATCGCTGACCTTAAAGATCCGATTGGCGAACGCATCAGCCGCTGGATTAGACCCAACGGCCTCGAAATCGCCAAAATCAGAGTTCCCATAGGCGTAATAGGTATTATTTATGAATCACGGCCAAATGTCACTGCGGACACAGCTTCCCTCTGCATCAAAACCGGGAATGCCATTATCCTGAGAGGCGGCAAAGAAGCCATCAACTCAAATAAAGCCATAGCCATAGCCCTTATTAAAGGGGGCGAAAGCAAGGGTCTGCCGAAAAACGCCATTCAACTTATCCAAACCACAGACAGAGAAGCCGTACGCGAACTGGTTCAACTCGAGGGCATTGTCGACCTGGTCATACCGAGAGGCGGAGAAACACTGATACGCGCCGTCACAGAACTCGCAAGAGTACCCGTCATAAAACACTATAAAGGCATCTGCCACACATACGTGGACGAATCAGCAGATCTGGAAATGGCCTTAAGAATAGCAATTAATGCAAAATGCCAGCGTCCGGGTGTCTGCAACTCAATGGAAACCATCCTGGTACACGAAAAAATAGCAGAAGAATTTCTACCCCGGATGGCCGAAGCTATGTCCGAGCGCAACGTGGAACTAAGAGGTGATGAAGCCACACGAAAAATTCTTGAGGACATAAACGAAGCCACAGAAGAAGACTGGCACGAGGAATATCTGGATCTTATTCTAGCGGTGCGCATTGTTGCGTCAACAAAGGAAGCCGTCGAACATATCAATAAATACGGCTCCGGTCACTCAGATGCCATTATTGCGGAAAACGAAACGGCCCAAAAAACATTCACGCAGGAAGTTGACTCCGCAAGCCTATACATCAACGCATCAACACGCTTCACCGATGGTGGTGAATTTGGTATGGGCGCGGAAATAGGCGTCAGCACCGACAAACTCCACGCACGCGGACCTATGGGCCTTGAAGAACTGACCTCCTACAAATACATCGTCGTAGGACAAGGCCAGATCAGGGAATAGAAAATAACGCTGATTGATGAATAATGAATGATGAGCGCTAAAGCACCCCGTAGTCCGCTTGCCAATTTGCGAATGCCTGCCAACAACACACATCCGTAGCCCCGCCATACGGGGGCTCATCTCAGGATTCATGGATGCCGTGTTACGTGCGCCACGCCAACGGTGTGGCGACCTGTCTCGCGTGACCAGCACAGCGTTCTTACTTATCAGCAGGATTGATCAATGGTAGAGAAATTTCTTCGTCCTGATTGACAGGCGGCATAGGTTCACCGCCTATCTCTTCTATAATCTCTTCCTCCGGCATCGGGACTTCACGCGCGGCACCAGGTTTTCCATACCGTCCGTAACGCCTACGGTCACTGTTGCGGTCTTCAACCGTCAGCCTATGACGCTTGGCAATCCCGCGCCATTCAGACGAACTGAATTTCATGTCAGCGTTCAAAGAATTTACAATCGTCGATATGGTCAATGAATCAATCTGCTTAACAACAGGACACCATTGCGACGCTTGCAGCATACCGGCCGGAAGATCAGCATCCGCACCAAGAACATAAACACGCTTAGCCGTAGGGTCTGTGAGATTGCCGGAAGAAAACTCGTCCATGCCTGTCTTGACCCATTCCTGGAGACCAGGATTCCAAATATGCATCATAAGCTCATCTGAAGCAGACCCCTTGTCATAAGCGACCAATGTTACCGGTCGGAGACGGGCAATATCAAACGCCAGCTGAACAATAGTATAACGTGACGGGATAACCAGCATCGACGGATCAAGATTCCGCTTCGGCATATTTGCGCAAGACGCAGCCACCATAACAACTAAACACACCATCAGTGTACGGAATATCTTCTTCATTTTTAGAACCTCCTAGGATTTAACAGCACAGAATAGTTCAGTTCAGAGCCTTTATCAACCCTTTAATCAGGATTTGTCATACCAATATGAAAATGTCCCCTTGTATCCAATTTAGAAATGTCCCCTTATAATACGCCTCCAAAAGGAGGAGTTATGGGAGAACTAAGAATGAGCATGAA
>JAUUYL010000108.1 GCA_030590485.1 Lentisphaerota bacterium
AACGTGTAAATGAGCATTTTTCGCGGGTAGCGGAAATATGCTCGATTTTTTTGTTGGCAATC
Source organism: Lentisphaerota bacterium (assembly GCA_030590485.1). Lineage (GTDB taxonomy): Bacteria > Verrucomicrobiota > Kiritimatiellia > UBA8416 > JAUUYL01 > JAUUYL01. The sequence continues at coordinate 63 of JAUUYL010000108.1, forward strand.
CTAGTTTGTTTTCTCGTTTGGTTTGACTCTGATATTATAGGTTTGGTCTTGTTTCTTCAAACTGTTTTCTTCGTTGATTTCAATTCAACCAATCAAGCTTTGCCTCTTTAAATTATCTTGCCCGTGCTGTTGGTTTTGGAAGCTTGCTCAAGGTGTTGCTCGTGCCCTCGCATTCACCTGATTAATTATTTCCTTTGCCAACAACTTATTATTTATTAAAATTAACAAATAGCAACCTGCTAAATATTGCTTGATTATATGGCTAAATGCTTGCGGTTGCAATAGCTATATCAACAAAGTGTTTCATATTGAAAGTGGCTAAATTATCAAAATAGGGGTCTCCATTTCGTAATAAAATGCACACAAGTGTTTTTGTTGCGTAAATGCCTGCCATTCAGGTCATTACATTGAAATATGGCTCATATTGAAGGTTGCTAAATTATCATGCTGTCGGTTTTGTGTAAGGGGAAACCTTACAGGCTTGTAGGGGAAAACCCTATAAGAAAAATCAGGGTATCACCTGACAGACAAGCACGGCAATCTGCGCTATTCTGTATCTAAGTAAATAGTGAGGAGTATATTATGGCGTCGGTGTTGTTAGCGCAGGTTAGTGCTGTTATGCGTAAGAAGCATATGTCATACAGAACAGAGCAAACATATATTCATTGGATTATCAGGTATATTAAGTTTTGCGAGATGGTGCATCCGACCAAGCTCGGGCCAGAAGATATTTCTCGCTTCTTAAGCCATCTTGCGGTTGATGAGAAAGTGGCAGCAAGCACGCAGAACCAAGCGTTGAACGCTATATCGTTTCTCTATAAGCGCGTTCTAGATATTGATATAGGCGATTTCTCGCAACATGAACGAGCAAGACGACCTAAGCGTTTGCCGGTTGTTCTGTCAAAGGAGGAAGTTAAGAAAGTGATTGCATTGCAGGATGGTTTGCCTCAATTGGTCACACGGCTTCTTTACGGGAGTGGCATGCGTATATCGGAGTGCCTCAGGCTTCGTGTCCAAGATCTGGAGTTTGATAAGAACCAGATTATGATTCGTCAGTCCAAGGGCTTTAAAGATCGGAGGACCATGCTTCCTGAAATGCTCAAGTCGAGACTGATTGAACAGTTGGCGCATGCTAAGGTTCTGCATGACCGAGATATTATCGAGGGTTTTGGTGAGGTTTACCTTCCATATGCCCTCGCGCGTAAATACAAGAACGCAGCAAGAGAGTGGGGGTGGCAATACGTTTTTCCTGCGGCTAATAGGTCGGTAGATCCTCTCAGTAAGGTTACGCGAAGGCATCATCTTAGTGGGCAGATCATAGGCAACTCTGTGCGAAAGGCTACGAAGAAGGCTGGCATTGCCAAGCGCGTCTCACCCCATACCTTTCGTCATAGCTTCGCAACGCACCTGTTGGAAGACGGCTACGATATTCGTACAGTTCAAGAACTGCTGGGGCATGAGGATGTCAAAACCACTATGATATATACGCATGTTCTTAATAAGGGCGGCATGGGCGTGAAGAGTCCATTGGATAGTTTGTAAAAGCGGACACGATGGTCTTGCATTCCACTTACATTTATCTTGCCAAATAATATTGTGTGAGGTATTAACTACAACTCAATTATCGGGGCATAGCGCAGTTTGGCAGCGCGTTTGACTGGGGGTCAATTAATGTTGATTTCTAACATGCGTATTCCCAATATGTTACAACTAAGCCTGAACCACTGATGCCCGGTTAGATGCCCGTTAAAAAAGCACAAACACCTTTTGAACATTATTTTTTGGGAGTTAAGAAATCCACAGAAGTACCTGACTCAAAATAACCAGAGCGCAAAAGTTACCATGCTCCATTGCAACCACTTACGATTACGCTTTCCCGAGTGATACCACTTTTGACACCCAAAAGAACATATGACAAACTACATATCACAATCAAAAACCACCTCTTCGCAATGATAACACACGCGCTCCTCCGGAACTCTTGACTAAACATCCAGAAAAGAGCATTGTATTCCATGAATTTAAATCGAAAATAACCCCATTTAGGGATGACAAATGACAGAGAAAAATACAGATAAAGAATCCACTTCAAAAGAACAATCGACACTACCATTCAAGTTTGCACCTCACATTGTCGAGGATCTCGGACTCAATCTATATACAGACCTCCCGCGCGTCTTGGTAGAGTTCGTGGCTAACGCATATGATGCCGACTCTCCCCGCGTGAAGGTAATTATAGATAAAGACGCAATCGACAAAGCCCGCGCTGTTGTTAAGCAGGAACATAAACTTGAGACAGTAAAAGACGAAGTGGCGCAAATTGGTCCTCTTGAAACAAGAGAACTGCCAGACAGCCATACGATTGAGATCATAGACACAGGGCACGGAATGTCCAAAGACGACATTGCTCAAAAATTTCTAGTTGCTGGCCGGAGGCGCAGAAAAGAAGAGCCGGAGTCTAATGGCAGAACGCCGAACGGACGATTGCTTATGGGTAGAAAAGGTCTTGGCAAATTAGCTGGCTTTGGAGTCGCAAAACGCGTCGAAATAACATCCAAAAAACCGGACGAAAAGCATGCAACGATGGTTATATTGGACTTTGACGAGCTAACCAAGGATAAAGCCATCAACGAGGTTGACGTTCCTGTAATAAAGATTGATGATGGAGGAGGACTTGGCACTCAGGGAACACGAGTCGTACTCTCACGGCTCTTATACGAACCTGTAAAGAGCAGACCATCAACTATCTTGAAAGCTTTGTCAGAGCATTTCTCTCTTGTGTGTGGACCATCCGGTAGCTTCCACATCCATATAGGCACCGACGAAGTGCCGCCAGCAGCAGCTGATCATGCCTACGCATGGCCTGAGCCTGACAAGCCAATAGAGGATCTGATTCAACATTCGCTTACGCTCGAAGATGGAAAGGCAATTTCCTTCTCGTACAGATTGAGATTCACAAAGGAGGGCAACGCTCTTCCCGCCACCAGAAGAGGGGTCAGAGTATATGCCCACAACCGCCTTGCCAGCGCACCATCACTTCTGAATGCTGACACCAATATGCATGGATTCAGAATGACAGACTACATGGATGGGGTTGTCGTAGCTGACTTTATAGACGATGATGACAACATAGATTACATCGCGACCGACAGGCAGTCCCTAAGGTGGAGTTCCCCGCTTCTGGCTCCTTTACATAAGTTTCTGAGCGACGAAATCAAGATAGCTTGCGCAAAATACCAGAAGAAAAGAGAAAATGCGGCACCTAACATTGTAAGAGCTGACCTTTTCTCAACCAAAACTATAGAGGAGATGAACTTCTCAAAACGTGACAAGCGTATGGCCGAGCGATTTGCCGTCATACTAAAGGGCGCTTGCAAACGCGGTATCAAAGACCCTGAATATAAAAATAAATTACCCATATTCCTGAAGGGTATAGGACACGGGAACATCATGACTGCAATCGCGAGTTTGGCAGACTCCTCAAATCCAGACATACATCGCGTAGCTGCAGAGGTAGCAAAACTCACGAAAGAGGAATTTGACGACTTCATTTCTTACGCAAAAGGACGCATTAACGCTATTACTGCTTTTGAGAAAGTTGTAAAAGGTTCAGACTTTGCCAAGCCGGAGAACGAGAAGTTAATTCAAGGTATGTTCGAAAACTCCCCATGGATGATTGACCCATCTTTCTCCCAATTTATGACTGCAGATCAAAAGCAATCAGAAGTCTTTGATCTTTTAGCAAAACAGCTAAAAATCGGCAATCACGCAACGCCGAAAAGTATCAACAGTGATGAAAGATCAGATTTAGTATTCTTAACGGGAAGCCAACAGCTTAAAATGCTTATAATAGTAGAATTAAAATCTGCGAATCTACCTCTTAATTCGGATCATCTAGATCAGCTCATGAGTTACATGCAGGACGCAAAGGAGTGGCTGGAAGAGAACAACTTCACAGGAATGACAATTCGCGGACAACTTATCGGAACTACTGCAGTTCCCGCAAACAAAGCTAAAAAGGTTAAAGCACTGAGAATGAGGATATCTGAACAGGGTGCAGAGTCAAAGTGGCAAGTTCGATCTTTCCTCAAAGTGCTGGATGACACTCGAAATGCGCATCAGGAGCTAATCGCGTCACAGAAGAAGCTTACTGCAAATGAGCCTGCGGATGACATATCATCCGAGCAGGCGTCTGACGGATCTGGCAACAGCTCTTCCTAAGTACGGCGGCACACTATTCCCTATTTGACGCGCTACTTGCGTTGGAGGGCCATAAAATTTCCAATCATCAGGTATTGTCTGCAGACGCGCCGCCTCACGCAGAGAAATTACGCGGTTTTGTTCAGGATGAATATACCTTCCCTTAGACGGGTTAAGAAGGCATGTCCGCAATGTATTACAGGGCCTTTCCCAGTGCATGCGACCCCACACATCCGTAGCCTCCTTCGCGATTCTAAACCAAGATGGTGGCGCAAGCGAAGGGTCCTGACTCATAACATCTCTCTTGTCCCCGCCCTTAGGTATTAGCTTCATCCGCGAAAGAGCAAGTTCTGATGGCTCAGGAGCATAGTGATGATTCCGTCCGTCTGGAACAGAAGGAAGACCTTTCCATGCCTCCCTTACATTTTCAATTTTTTGCCTAACTGCGCGTTTAACCTCAACGCAGCCTATCTTGGATGCAAACGTAAAAGATCGCGTTCTCCTCTGAGGTGCACCCATATCACATGCAT
>JAUUYL010000014.1 GCA_030590485.1 Lentisphaerota bacterium
AGTTGGGAATAACCCCTGTCCAGCGCAAGGGTGTAGGAACAGGTGGATTGCGCCTTGACTTCACTTTTCATGTGTGACCCCATTGATGCCCAGGGCGATGCCTCTTATTTTAAGAGCTGAAACAGCGGTTGCTTGGATGCTTTCTTATCGAAAGTGAGTACTGTATCGCAACCGGAGCACTCTGCAGAATGTGAGATAAGCAGATCTGACAGGTCGGAGGAAGTCTTTCTTCCTGATGTAAGTAGTAGATCCAGGACACGATCTGCTTCAAAATCAAAAATGGGCATTCGCCTTAAATCTTCGAGTGCATCCAGAATATTATTTCGTGACATTTCGTATGCGCTTTCCAGTACCCATAAAGTCTCGAGCAAAACCAAGAGAGGAATAAAGAGTCGCTCGCGAGCCACCTCGGCCTTTTTAAAGCGCGCATATACAGCTTTAGCTTGTTTTGCATCGTCTCGAACAAGAAATCGTATGATTACATTTGTATCAAGGGCAATCATGACGAATGTTTCCGCATTCGTTTATTGATTGCCTTGTTCATCTGGCCAACAGTGCAGGTGAGACCGTCTTTTTTGCAGAGTCTACCGAACACTTCGTCAACTGACCTTGTGATTGGGGTTAACACTACCTCGTTCTGCCCATGCACTACGAATGCAACTCTATCCCCAGCGTGCAAGTGAAGAGATGTACGCACGTTTTTTGGGATCGTGATTTGACCTTTGCTTGTGACTGTCGCTGTTACCATGCTACATTTCCTTACTAATATAGATTTCCTTACATTCTAGCAAGGAGAGGCATCTGCAGCAAGTCTTTTTTCGCCAGAATCAGCATCTAAGGTCCTCTGAGCACGTTCTGTTTTGCACATCATCCTCTGGTTCAGTGAGTTGCGTTGGCGAAGCCATGTCTCGCTTTTTATACACAAGGAACACAGATACGAGTAGTAGTATGTACCAGACGGCAACTAGCCATAGCGGTGGTTTGCCGGTGTCAATACTTCCGTACGGGATCAGTGATATCGCGTTCATTATTTTTAGCAGAATCGTTATAAATAAGAGGTTGATGTTATTGAGAAGTACCGCAAAAATACCAATGCACGAGCCCAGCACCAGGCTCAAACAGCCAATTATCACAATCAGAAGCGCCACAGGAACCACAATTATATTACTCAGCAAAGCTATAGGGACGAATCTTTGAAAGAAAAACGTCGTTATTGGGACAGATGCAAGCCATGCGGACGCAGAAACAGCAAATATCCTAACCAACGCTGAGCCCACCTTCCTGATAAGAACAACAGCCCTTCTCTCAGGCTGCACCCGCATGGGGTCCGGCTTGAGCATACACAGTAAGGGCTTATCAATTATCGGACAGACAAGTACAATGCCGGTCACAACGACGAAGGAGTAGATAAAACCGATGTTAAACAACTGCGCGGGAGCAAACAGTAAGATTATAAGCGCCGCACAGGCCAGGGATGAAAGAACATCGGACTTCCTGGATATCATTGGAGCAAAATATAAAAGGCTCATCATTATACAGGCCCGCACAGCACTGGCACGCCCTCCCGTCGAAATGGTATACACGATCAAAACAGGAATCAGAAAATACGCCCAATGTATTCGTGACACCCCACTCCATCTCAAAACCAGAATAATTAGCATCCCTATTATACTAACGTGGAGACCCGATATCGCGAAAATATGCAATGTTCCGGTATTGCAGAATAGCTCTCTGAGTTCAGGACGGAACGAAGCTCTGTAGCCAAGCAGGATAGAATGAAGGATGCTGACTGCAACAGGTTGATCCTCAATCCCGACGGAAAGCAGATGAGCGGCCTTCCGCCTGCCCCGATAACATTTTCTCACCAGCCAGTTGCCATGACCAGAGGAAATGAACTCAGACTTTTTGACGTTCGCTGAGAAATACCGTTGATGAAATCCGGCTCCGCCGAGTTGACGACCGAAGATACGCCATTTCTCACCATACTCAGGAAGGCGTCCCCATGAATAACTACGCCATAACACCTTTACCAATGCTCCGTCATCAATCTTGAACGGTACAAACCAGAGCATCCTGTCGCTACCCTCTACAGGCCTTGACTCAGGATCACCAATAACCACACCCTGGACATAACTGTCCACCAACTCGGTAGAGGAGGAAGAAACAGGCGCGCCATGGAATACACCGGCAGCCCTCAAAAGCATGAGAATCGCGATATATGCCAAGACAATCAGTATAATGGGACGGCGAAGCAATATTTGCATCATAGAGTGCGAAGCTGCTTTCTATAGTAGCGTTCGTCACCAGGAGCCAATTCAGGAAGAACCAAGGCAAGGCTGGTTCTGGATTTTTTTATGATCGATTTGGCGAGACGCTGAACATCCGCAGCAGTCACAGATTCAATGTTGTTTATCACTTCCTCCCGAGGTGTAAATTTCCCGTATGAAACTACGCTGTCGCCAAGGCAAATCATCTGACTGGAGGTACTTTCAAGGGCGATGAGCATCTGCCCCACAACATATTCTTTAGCCCGCTTCAACTCCTGTGCTCCTACAGGCGCAGCCTTCAGCTTCGTTAATTCCTTAATAATCAACCCTATACCCTGACGATGTCTGTGACGGTCTAATCCAGCCGAGATAGTGAGAACCCCGCTGTCCTGATACAGATGACAGCTTGAATGAATCGAATATGCCAAACCATATTTCTCGCGAACAACTTGAAACAGCCGGGAACTCATGTTCTCACCAAGAACAGCATTAAGTATGCGCAAAGCATAACGTCGCTCATCATTACGGCCGAATATCCTTATCCCCATAGCCAAATGCGACTGTTCTATATTCTTTTCAAGAAGCATCACCGGTTCTTGGTCAGTATTGCTCGTGACCCTCTTGTATCTTGGCACTGATTGTTTCTTCTTGTCGCCAATATAGCCCTTAACCTTCTTTACACATTCGTCATGATTTACTTTGCCGGCAAATGCAAAAACCGTATTGCCTGGAAGATACATATTCCTAAGGAAAGCCACGAGCTCAGAACGCTTCATGTTCTTTACTGTCTCTGGAAACCCAATAATCGGAGCGCCGAGCGGATGACCATTCCATAATGCCGAACCAAGCATCTCCATGACAAGGTGATGAGGTTGATCGCGATACATCATTATCTCTTCAAGAATAACACCGCGTTCTTTCTCAAGTTCGACCTTATCCAAAGCAGAGTTAAGATACATGTCAGTCAAGACATCAAGAGCGCGCCAGAGTTTGTTGTGCGATACGCGTGCGTAATAGCATGTGCTTTCCTCCTGGGTAAAAGCATTCAAGTATCCGCCACTACCTTCGATATCCTGCGAAATCTTCTTTGAAGATCTTTTTTTCGTCCCCTTGAACATCATGTGCTCTAGAAAATGACTAGCACCGGCCATGTTGCCATTTTCATAACGCCCGCCTACCCTGACCCATATTCCAACCGCAGCGCTTTGAACATGATCCAGACAAGAAGATATTATTCGGGCACCATTATCAAGTGTAGTAAGTCTAACATTGGACATCATAATCTTTTATCTTTCTTTGAGCACCGACAGGGTAACGGCATTTTCGTAAAGTGCTTTGCCAACAATCGCCCCTGCCAGATTGTCACGACCCAAATCCCTCAATGCCTGAACATCGGCTTCTGTAGTAATGCCTCCGGAAGCAACTACATCGCATTTTACTGCAACGCACAACTCATCCATCGCCGATACATTAGTCCCAGCCATCATCCCGTCGGTCGCCGTATCTGTATATATAATGGTACTTACGCCTATTTTATCGACAGCAACGGCAAGATCTATCGCAGATTTACCTGTCGTTTCGACCCAACCTTCAACCTGAACCATTCCATCACGGGCGTCAATCCCAACAGCCACATGATTCTCGAAAGCCTCAACAAGAGCCGCTATGGAATCAGGATCACGAAAAGCACGCGTGCCCACAATCGCCCTCTCAACACCATTATCCAACATACGCAGAATATCTTCATCAGAGCGAAGTCCACCGCCAATCTCTACTGGCATGCTGACCGCTGCAACTATTTCAGCGACCACCTCAGCATGAACTGGATATCCCTGAAAGGCGCCATCCAGATCCACGACATGCAAATACTCCGCACCCTCCTGTTCCCAATGCTTAGCCATTTCAACAGGATTATCAGAATACACCTTTATATCGTCCGCAACACCCTGCCGCAGGCGTACACACTTCCCATCCTTCAAATCAATTGCCGGAATTATAATCATAAAAAAACCTTACTCGCTTTACAGTCCAACCCTATATCTTCCCTTTGCTGGATGGCAGACCCTTATTGCGCGGATCCCGCTCGCATGCCTGACGCATAGCACGAGCCAGCGCTTTAAACATAGACTCATAAGCGTGGTGAGCCTCTACGCCTTTTAATTGATCAAGGTGCAGATTCATTCTGGCCTGGACTACGAAACCTTCCAGGAATTCACCAATAAGCGACAAATCAAACTCGAGGATCTTCTTCTTTTTACAGACGGCACTTCTAACAAGACAAGGACGACCGCCGAGGTCGACCACTGCTCTGCTCATTGATTCATCCATTGGTATGCAGGATGATCCATATCGATTGATGCCCTTCCTTGTCCCCAGAGCCTTATTCACCGCCTCACCCAGCGCTAAACCCACATCTTCTACAGTGTGGTGATAGTCGATATGCACATCGCCTTTTGCGCGAATCTTAAGATCTATTAAAGAGTGCTTTGAGAAAAGTTCCAGCATGTGATCCATAAACCCTATGTCTGTCTTAATCTGGTACTTACCTGTACCATCAAGATTAAGCTCAACGGTGATATCCGTTTCCTTAGTCTTTCTAACAACTTTTGCTTTACGAAGCTTCATATTGGCCCCTTTACACGATTTAAACGACCACGCCTCTGGCGCGGCAGGCTTAAACGGTTTTCACGTTTTTAACGCTTTTAACAATTCTTCTACTTCCTCGTCCGTGCCGATTGTGATCCTTATATAGTCTCCAGTGGTATCACCATTAAAATACCGCACAAGTATACCTATATTCTTCAAACGTTCAAATAAATCCTTAGCATTAATATTTGCCGGTTTTACCCATAGAAAATTGGTCTCTGACGGCAAAACATGATATCCCAGCGCTTCCAGCTCTTTGCTAAGCCTGACTCGGGTCGCAATAATCTTCGCTGCATTTAAGGTCATATGCTCGATATCAGACAACGCGGCCAACGCCATCTCCTGGGATATCATATCGAGATTATAAGAGTCCTTCAGCTTATACATCGCCGAAATAAGCGGTTCTGAGCCTACAACATACCCCACCCTTAATCCTGCCAGAGAGAAGGATTTCGATAATGTCCGCGCCACCATCACGTTTTTCATCTCCAGTGCCAACTCCATGCAGTTCCAGCTTGAGAAATCCACATAAGCTTCGTCCACGAGCACAACGCCATTGAAATTACTGCAGAAATCGCGCACCTGATCCACCGAAGCGAGCATGCCTGTTGGCGCATTCGGATTGGTCAGCATAAACAGCGACGCCTCATAGTCAGAAGGAACATCCCATGTGAAATCTTCCTTAAGCGGGACAGGCCTTTTCTCAACATCTCGTATGTCCGCCAGAACCGGATAGAGTGAATATGACGGATCGAGGTATCCAATCGACCCGTCGTTCTCGACAAACGCCCTCGTGCAAAGCGCCAACACTTCATCAGAACCATTACCAACGAAAACATTATCGACAGAACAGCCATGCAACTCCGCGATTCTTTTTCTCAAGGCGTCAGCAACAGGATTGGGATAGAGACGCAGTTTTTCCGCATCAAGCGAAGATAACGCTTTCTGCACGACAGGTGACGGAGGATACGGATTTTCATTGGTATTCAATTTTACAATCCGACTGTCGTCCGGCTGTTCACCTGGAACATAACCTGACATGTTTTCAACTGACTTCCTGATTAAAGACATTACTTAGAACTCCTGATCGCTGCTTGCCCGCCATAGTGCTTGCATCCCGAACTCGTTTCGGGGCTCGTTGAGCGACGGCGGAACCTCTGTTTACTCAAATCTTATCTGGGCAGATCGGACGTGAGCATCTAAGCCCTCGACTGCACCCAGCGTTTCAATTGTCGGCAATGTATCTGCAAGGTCAGCGCGTGTAAAAGATATGTAACTCGTACGCCTTCGGAAGTCGTCGACTGTCAACCCGGAGAACATTTCAGCTGCACCACCCGTAGGCAATACATGACTCGGCCCCGCAACATAATCACCTACAGTCTCAGGTGACCATGCCCCGAGAAAAACCGCACCCGCGTTCTTTACGCTCTTGACCCATCGGTTAGGCTCCCTGACAAGTATCTCAAAATGCTCCGGTGCGAACATATTGCATAAATCCATGCCCTCATCAAGGGTGTTAACAACCACGAGCAACATACCCTTCTTGATCACAACTTCAATACTCTCGCTGCGCGACAATTCAGCAGTCTGTTTGATGATTTCGTCCTGTACAGCTTCAGCCAACTTGGCGGATGTTGTTACTAAAAGGGCCTTTTCCAGACCAGTCCCGTGTTCAGCCTGCGAAAGCAGATCCGCGGCTACAAATCTTGGGTCAGCCGTAATGTCGGCAAGAATAGCTATCTCACTCGGCCCAGCCACAAGATCAAGTGCAACGTGACCGTAGACCTGCCTCTTGGCTGCCGTCACATATGCGCCGCCCGGCCCAACAATCTTCTGAACCTTCTTGATCGTCCTGGTTCCGTAAGCCATAAGTCCTATCGCCTGGATGCCGCCTACCCTGTAAACCTCCGTAGCACCCGCGACTTCGAGCGCGTGCAGTAGAACAGGATCGACTCTCTTGTCACTACCGCATGGTGTGCAGGCTACTATCTCTAAGACGCCCGCAGCCCTTGCGAGAGTAACGGTCATCAATGCTGTAGACGCTAGCGGAGCCGCACCGCCTGGAATATACACACCGACCCTGTCTAGCGGTTTAAATTGTTCGCCCACCATACCACCACGATCGGTAGACATGCTCCAGTCCTTCCTGATGCCTGCCACAGCAAAAGCCTTAATACGCTTGTGGGCTTCCCTGACTGCGGAAAGACATGCCCGCGAAATATTCTGACGTGCATCTATAAGCTCAGCTCTTTTGACCTCAAACTCCGATGTCTTTAAATTCACCTTGTCGAACCGACTGCAGTATTTCGTAATGGCCTTATTCCCATTGGCTCTGATTTCGGTAAGAACCGACTGCGCCACATTCTCTGCCTTGTCTTCAAACGCAGGTCTCTTTAAGAAATCGGCGACGATCTTGTTCTGGTCTTTCTTTGACCACTTAACTATTGATGGTTTCATTTCTCTCCCCTGGAACTTACAATAACTCTGCCACTGCTTTTCTGCCCGGTCTGGTACAGCGCACCCCGGCTGAGCATTCTCTCTACCTTGGAGTTTATAACCTTATCTGCACTTAACGACAACAAAAAGACGTGCTCAGTCTGGCCTTCCTTATTAAGCTCTACATGGGCAGTCACCTCCCAGGCCGATTCAGACCCAATGACATTCTCAATAGCATAGCTGGGAATATAGTAGCCATATTCCTCCAACTTGGCAGAAGGTTCGATATGAATCGGATGTATCCGGATAGAAATCAATTCGCCAGATGCATCAGGCTTCGGCCATTTTGTATGGTATCCTCGCATTACAAGTTCAGCCCTGTCGAGATGCCTAGAAGTCCCGTTGCCCTGTTTACTTGCCGACCTTTCCTGATTCTCAAGAAGCTTGGAGCGCTCAACTATCCTGGCTGGCACGCTTTTATCTACTTCTATATTATTTTCACGAGTATCAGATGATAATGATGGAAACGCGAACGCAGGACTTCTGTAAGAATTTATGTCGCCGACCGCAACATCAACAAACGTCAATCTGCATGGTGAAGAATCCTCGCTGTACATATATGATGAGTCGTCAGCTGTCAGCAAAAGCAGCCATATAGCCACCCAGAAAACCGAGACGACAACCGTAGGTATATCGATCATGCTTTTTACAGTATACCTGTTACGGCTCAACATCATTCAGACCCAACCTCAGGACGAGACGCAATATTCACCCTGACCACACCAGCATCCCGAACCATATTAAATATATTAACTAACGTCCCCTGCTTAACGCCCCTGTCAGCGTATATCAACATGGCAGATTCCTTGCGCCGGGTTACGTGCTCAACAAAGGACGCATTCAATTCACGCATGCGGTTCTCGTTCTCAACAAGAAAACGCTCGTCATCGAAGAAAATAATCTCCTTTATTCCGCTCCCCCCCCCGTCTGCAGAGCGAACAACCAGAATCATATCCGAAGAGAGCGCACTCTTGAATGATGATACAGGTAAATCAATGACCACGCCTTGCTGAAGCACAAAACTTGACTCAAGCATAACAAAACATATCACAAGAAAAATTACATCAAGCCAAGGCGCTGCGCTTACCAATCCATGCCCGATTCTGTTTTTCGGGAAATACTTTGTTCGCAAACCAACAAGTCTGGAGTTTGTAGAATCAACTTCTCTAACCATAACACACCTCGCCGTCAAGCCGACGTAACGTTTACCTCTTTAAGAAATGCAATAATCTCAGACCCTGAACGGTGCATATCCAGCACAATTCTATCGATCTTGATCACCAGCAAGTTGAATGCTGCGTAGCATGGAATTGCAACCATCAATCCGGCTACAGTAGTGACTAGAGCCCCCATCAGCGCTGTCCACACATCAGCGGACTGAACCATCGGAGCTTGTGTCTTCAGAACAAAAAGAAACTTCATCATTCCCATCACAGTCCCCAGAAGGCCAAGCAGAGGTGTCATTTGCGCGACTGTCGCAACAACCACCAAACGCCGCTCCATACGTGATATCTCTGCCGAACTAGCCTCGTCGACCGCCTGCATAACAGCCTCTCTCTGATCGTCGCGATGAAGAATAGCGGTTTTAACAATGTAAGCCACTGGGCCCGGTGTTTCCTCACATATCATCAAGGCTTCTTTAATATTGCGACGCTTAAGGATATTTAATATGCCTTTAAGAAAGTCGTCCGACCTGATTCTCGCCCTATGAAGATGCAATCCCCGTTCAATAAAGACCGCCAATGCAAACAAACCACTAAGCACAATAATCCATAAAACAGGACCACCCTGTTGAAACATCATACCAATTTCCATATCCACCTCCATCGTAAAGCCTACTCATACTCTCGCAGGCTTAGTTATAAGTTAATAGAAAAGCCACCAGTGCTCAGATTTAATTTTCTCAATACGGCGCTTGGCATCCGGTGCCGCTTCACCGCCAATTTTCAGCATAAGCTCCAGAATTGATACTGCAGCTTTAAATTCTTCGTTGTCTTCTGCAATGCCGGATGCAGCGTATGCCGCTTTTGTCATCCAGAGTCTCGATGATTCATTGTGCCGCACACCCTTCTCACGTTCATCTATTGAGCGTAAAAGAATCTTCTGGTAATAATACTCAAATGACTCCGCGGTTCTGCCCGTTTTTTCAAGAGAACGCGCCGTCTTGTATTCCGCTTCAACAACCTGCTCTGCGCGAGCGTTGGAACTGTTAATCACCACCCTGTATGACCCCATGCTTTCCTTGTAACGCCTTTGGTCATCGCCACCGAGTATGAACTGACAGTCACCCTTACCCAACCAGGCTGATATAACAAGAGGCGATTCCGGATATTTGTTAATGATCTCGCCAAAGATCAATATCGCCGCATCATAATTTGCCATTTCGCACAATGCTTCCCCTTGGGCGAACCTGGCATCCGGCATCTTACTGCTATTAGGATAATCCTTAATCATAGCCGCGAGTGTCTCTACACCCATCTTATACTCTCGTCTTTTTATAAGGGAATACCCTTTCCATAAGAGCGCATCAGCAGCAAGCGCATGGTCCTTGTACTTCTCTGCAAAATCATTAAACGCCTTCTCGGAATCCTTGAACTGACCATGATTAAAATGGTAGCGCCCAACCCAAAAGAACACAGCAGGGGTAAGGTTAGACTTAGGATATTTCTCAATGAAGCTGTTAAAGACTTTTAATGTTGTCTCGTCCTGACCAATCCAATAATGACACATACCTTGTTTGTAATAAGCCTCCTCAACCACATCACTTTCAGGGTGATTGGCTGCAATACGCTCAAAGTCTTCCATCGCCTTATTAAAACGCCACTGCTGAAAATAAATATTGCCTCGGCCGAAAAGAACGTCAGGCATAAACTTGCTCTTAGGATACAAGGTCGTCAGGCTGGTATAAAGTGTCGTAGCATCTCGCAACAAACCCTGTTTGACCTTCATTTCTGCAATCCGGAGCAAAGCTTCCTCGGCAAGCTGACTTTCAGGATACGACGCTACCAGAGCACGGAACACTTCCTCCGCTTTATCATATTTCTCGTCACGAGCCTGACTTTCCGCCAATTGAAAAGACGCGTCTGGAATAAACCGTGAAGCCGGGTGGACCTTCATCAACAGCCCGTATGCATCAGCGGCCAGCTTGTACTGGTTATTCCGAAAATAAGAATCGCCGACTTTGAATAATGACTCCTCTTTCCGGACGGGATCCGTAAATAAGTCATACGCTTTCTGGAACTCAATTGCCGACTCCGACTGTCGCCCAAGATGACTCAATCCCCACCCCTTGCCGAAATGCGCCTCTGCCAAACCAAAAGTATTCGTAAATGTCTCTGTGTAATATTGAAACTCGTTTACCGACAAATCGTATTTGGCTGTATCAAGAAATGCCTTCGCCAATTCAAG
Source organism: Lentisphaerota bacterium (assembly GCA_030590485.1). GTDB lineage: Bacteria > Verrucomicrobiota > Kiritimatiellia > UBA8416 > JAUUYL01 > JAUUYL01. The sequence continues at coordinate 10,818 of JAUUYL010000014.1, forward strand.
CTGCGCGTCACTCGAGGCCGGATCATCAGGAAATTCGGAAATAAACACCTTCAGAAGTGCAGCCCCCTTCTCTATGTTATTTCTCTCGAGATAAATCGTGCCGAGTTCCAGATTTCCCAAGCTCTTAATTCCGGGATTGCTGGCCAGCTCAACACCCCTGGCAACTGCGTTGACGGCCGCAGGAAGGTTCGTCAAGGCACCATGGGCATAAGCCGAAGAGTACAGCGCCTCAGCCCGCAAATCGCCTGCCGCGTTGTTGTTGTCCGCGAGTGTCGTTAAGATAGTTACAGCTTGTTTATAATTAGACCTCTTCAGATAGAGACGCCCCAACCACAGCTGCCCCTCTCGAACTGCCCTTAATTCCTTCTTTATTCGAACAAGTCTATTCAGGACTTCCGCGGCTTTTTCATCCTGCCCCACGGTCATCAGGGTCTTTGCCCATTCAATAAGATTGTCAGGTGAGTCCGGCGATTTGCCAAACTTCTTATCAAACACCTCAAACTCAACGAGAGCTTTCTCTGCGTCACCACTTTTGTAGTAGCACCAGGCTCTCAACCGTTCCGCTCGCCCGAGAAACTCGCTTTCAGGATAGTTTTTCTTAAAAAGATTAACCTCCTTGAGTGCCTGCGCGTATTCACCCTTCTCATACTCGACCAACGTCCGCCAGAAAACGAGCAACCCTCTGTCCGAAATCCTCTTCTTGTCAACCTCATTAAGCAACCGCTGAACATCTTCAAACTTCTTCTGCTCATGAAGTGAGCGCAACAGATGATTCAAGACCTTCTCGTACTCCTGAGGCTTGATAGTCTCGCCGAATTCCGCGAGATACTGCTCGAACTGTTTCTGCGCGAAAGAATAGACTCCATGATCAAGAGCCGTCTCACCCTCCTTCAAAAGCTTCTTGGCATCCTGAGCCATGAGCGCCGGCGTAGAAACCGAGATTAAAAGGCACACCAAAAGTAGAGCCTTTCTTACATGAACCATTAACAATGAACCATTAACCATTACTTCAGCGCTTCTTTCAAAAATTGTCCCGTATACGACTTCTTCACTTTTGCAATGTCCTCCGGCGTCCCCTCTGCCAACACCATGCCGCCCTTATCGCCCCCTTCAGGGCCAAGATCTATCACATAATCAGCTGTCTTAATGACATCAAGATTATGCTCTATAACGACCACGGTGTTGCCTGAATCCCTCAACCTCAACAACACCTGCATAAGTTTCTGTATATCTGCAAAATGCAGTCCCGTAGTCGGTTCGTCAAGCAGGTACAAAGTCTTCCCTGTCGCCCTTTTACTTAACTCTGAAGACAGCTTAACACGTTGAGCCTCACCTCCAGATAGAGTAGTCGCAGATTGCCCTAATTGCAAGTAACCAAGTCCTACCTCTGAAAGTGTACGTAACTTACGCTCAACAGAGGGAATGTTAGTAAAATATTCAAGTGCTTCATTGATTGTCATAGAGAGAACTTCCTGAATATTCCTGCCATTATACAGTATATCCAGCGTTTCCCTGTTGTAACGTGCGCCTCGGCATTGTTCGCATGTCACATACACATCCGGTAGAAAATGCATTTCCAGACGTAGAAGACCGTCGCCCTTACAGGTTTCGCAGCGACCGCCCTTGACATTAAAGCTGAATCGGCCGGGACCATACCCTCTTACCTTTGCTTCGGGAGTCTGAGCAAACATTTTCCTTATATCAGTAAACGCACCTGTATAAGTAGCCGGATTACTCCTCGGTGTCCTGCCGATTGGAGATTGATCAATAACAATCACCTTATCAAGCTTGCCGAGTCCCGTAATTTTGTCGTGCTTACCCGATCGCTCTCTGGATCCATTAAAATGACGAAACAACGCACGCTTAAGAATGTTATCGATCAATGTACTCTTCCCACTCCCCGATACGCCAGAGACACAAACAAAAAGACCTAACGGAATAGCAACATCAATATTCTTAAGATTGTTAGCCGCCGCGCCATGAATCTTTAAAAAGGATTTACCTATTTCTTTTCTCGCAGTTGGAACATGGATTTGATTCTTTTTACTCAAGAAGCGGGCTGTCACTGATCGCTTAGAGCTCATCAACGTCTTCAGCGAACCTTGACATACAACCTCGCCTCCGTGACGTCCCGCGCCGGGTCCGAGGTCGATAATATAATCAGCCTCGCGAATCATCTGCTCATCGTGTTCAACAATGATCACAGTGTTACCAACATCGCGCAACATCTTCAGTTGTTTAACAAGCCTCAGGTTGTCACGTAAATGCAAACCGATTGTCGGCTCATCCAAAACATAGAGTACACCTACAAGTCCTGAACCAATCTGAGTGGCCAGCCTTATCCTTTGACTTTCGCCGCCGCTGAGCGTTCCGCTTTCCCTGTCGAGCGTCAGGTAATCAAGCCCCACATCGACCATAAAATTAAGGCGCCTGCTTATTTCCTTGAGTATTTCATCACCAATAATCATCTGCTGCTCTATAAGATCCAAGCCAGCAAAGAATTTGGCGGCATTAGCTATGGTCATTTGAACCACGTCGACTATGGACTTGCCCTGTATTGTGCAGGCCATGACTTCAGGCTTAAGCCTTGCACCATGACATGACTCGCAGTTCGTGCGGCTCATGTATTTCCTCAATCTCTGGCGCGTATAATCGCTATCAGTCTTTTCATACCTACGCATCAGATTGGGAAGAAAACCCTCGAAAGGCTTCTGCAGTTTTCTAAAACTTCCTCCGCGCCAATAACCCAGCTCAACATCTTCACCGTCTGATCCATGAAAAAGAATTTGTCTATGCTCGGCACTTATCTTGTCAAACGGCTTATCCATGTCGATTCCATAATGCTTGCAAACGCCGCGTAACAGGTTCTTGTAGTAGATTATCAGTCGCCGACCACCCCGTCTCCAGGCGTATACAGCGCCGTCATTGATAGACAGGCTCTCATCCGGAACCAGCAGCCCTTCATCAAAGACCAACATCTTCCCCAGTCCGCTGCAGGTCGGGCATGCTCCATATGGGCTATTGAATGAAAACGAGCGGGGCTGCAATTCCTCGAAACTTATCCCGCATTTCGCGCAGGCAAAACGCTCAGAATACAGAACCTCCTGCCAGTCATCCTTGCCAGGTTCCTGAAGGAGTACTATTACCGTGCTATGCCCATGCTTCAGGGCGAGCTCAAGTGAGTCTGTCAATCGGCTCCGTATACGGTTCGTTATGATTAATCGGTCAACCACAGCCTCAATGGTGTGAACCTTTGTCTTCGCAAGCTTAGGAGGCTCCTCTACTTCGCATAGCTCTCCATCAACCCGCGCCCGGACAAAACCCTGCTGTAAAATGGATTTAAAAAGATCATCATGCGCCCCCTTTCGCCCCCTGACAAGCGGCGCAAGCAATGTGACTTTCGTTCTGACTGGATATTTAAGAAGAAGTTCAACAATCTCCTCCGCGCTCTGACTGCTTACCGCTGATCCACACTTCGGGCAATGCGGCTTTCCTATGTTAGCGAACAGGAGACGAAGATAGTCGTGCACCTCGGTAGAAGTAGCAACTATAGATCTGGGGTTGGAGCCCGCCGTTCTCTGTTCGATTGAAATGGCAGGGGAAAGACCTTCGATGTGATCAATATCAGGTTTCTGCATTTGATTCAAGAACTGACGAGCGTATGCCGACAGGCTCTCAACATAACGACGCTGACCCTCGGCGTATATAGTATCAAACGCGAGAGATGACTTACCTGACCCGCTCAGACCGGTGATAACAGTAAGTGCGTCACGAGGAATCTTGACGTCGATGTTTTTTAGATTGTGTTCACGGGCACCAGCAATAACTATGTATTCTTTGGACATCCCCACCCACCCATTACAAACAATTAAACCACTCTTACCATGTGGTAGTTTTTCTTTCCGGAGCGAAGAACAAGAATCTGGCCGTCAATGATATTTGAAGATTCTACCATCGATTCAACAGATTCCACTCTGATATTGTTCAAGTAGAGTCCACCGTTAGTAATCAGGCGTCGCGCCTCACCTTTGCTCTTCAGCATTCCTGATGCCGCAACGACATCAATCACCAACTTACATTCAACATCATCTTTTGCCATTTCAACAGAATCAACATCAGAAAAGACAGACAGCAGATCGGAAGCATTCAACCCGTCCATAGCCTGGCCATACATGACAGCAGTCGCCTTCTGGGCCTTCTCAAGCCCTTCGTCTCCATGCACGAGGCGTGTAACCTCCTCTGCGAGGCGCTTCTGCGTTTCTCTACGCCCTGGATCATCCTGAACTTTCTTCTCAAACTCAGCAATATCCTCTATCGACATAAAAGTAAATATCTTGAGAAATCTCACAGCATCAGCATCATCGGTTCTCAAGAAGAACTGATAGAAATCATAAAACGAAGTCTTAGCACTATCCAGATAGACCGCATTACCTTCACTCTTACCAAATTTCTGACCTGAACTATCACAAACCAAAGGCATTGTGACGCCATAGACTTCTTCGCTTTTAAGCCGCCTTACCAGATCGATACCCGCAGTTATATTACCCCACTGATCAGACCCTCCGATTTGCATGATACAATTCTGGTCTTCAAAAAGTCTCAGAAAATCATATGCCTGAAGAAGTTGATAGCTGAACTCGGTAAAGCTCATGCCTGTATCACTATCCAGACGCGCGCGAACACTTTCCTTGCCCAGCATTGTCCCCATCCGGAAATTCCTGCCGACATCGCGCAGAAACTCGATAAAAGTAAACTTATCCAGCCATTCACGATTATTGACGATCTTAACGGAGTCAGACGCACCAGAGCGGCCAAGTATTCTTACCAGATTCTCTTCAATGCCCTTCTGATTAATCTCGACAGTCGCCTCGTCCAGCAAAGCCCGTTCACTGGATTTACCGGAAGGATCGCCTATCATCCCTGTCGCGCCGCCAACAAGAGCAACCACCTTATGACCGCATTCAATGAAATGGGCGAGAACTTTTACCGTTACCAAGTTGCCCACCTGCAGACTCTCTGCAGATGGATCAAATCCGGCATAAACCGTAATGGATGATTCTGTGCGCTTATTGACATCAGGACTCGTCACATCGTCCAGAAGACAACGCTCCCTCAAGATATCAATGATGTTTTTCATCAGGCAGGATCTTCAGGCTTATCACCATCACTCTGCGTATCTTCGGCTGCGTCGTCTTTGCTGTCACCAGGATGCCATTCTTCCGGCATCACTCCAGCATTACCAAGAGCTTCGTCGAAAGCACTGGCCAGACCAACCATGTCTTCTCCAGGACGCAGACCGTCCATGATATCGTCAGCCTGTTTCAAGAAATCCTCCTCAGGCATGGATACGGCTTTAATGCTCAAGCCTATACGACGTTCGTTCCTATCGATACGAACTATCCGCGCTTCAACATCAGAGCCAACATCAAGAGCATCTTTAACGTTCTCAATGTGACCTTCGCTGATCTGAGATATATGAACCAATCCGTCAATTCCTTCTTCGATTCCGACAAACGCACCAAACGCCGCGATCTTCGTAACCTTGCCGGTAACAATCTGACCAATATGATATTTTGAGGCAATCGTGTTCCATGGATCATCAGAAGCCTGCTTCAGGCCAAGACTGATACGTTTGTTCTCTTTGTCTATCTCAAGAACAACAGCTTCAAGCGCATCGCCTTTCTGAAGCACTTCAGAAGGATGATTGATCTTACGTGTCCAGGATATGTCAGACACATGTATCATTCCGTCAATACCGTCCTCGATTTCCACAAATGCGCCATAGGAAGTGAAGTTACGCACAACACCCTTGACCCTTGAACCTGCAGGGAAACGCTCATGGACAGTGTCCCAAGGATTAGCAGACGTCTGCCTGATACCGAGCGCAATCTTCTGCTCGTCCTTGTTGATGCTCAATACAGCAACTTCAACCTCTTCACCGAGAGTGAGAACATCAGATGCTCTTGCAACACGCTTGGTCCAGGAAATCTCAGAAACATGAACAAGCCCTTCAACACCCTCTTCAATTTCAACAAACGCACCATAAGGAACAAGGTTGACGACTTTGCCTTTCAGGCGGCTTCCAACAGGGAATTTCTCTTCGATCTTCTCCCATGGATTCTCGTTAGACTGTTTCAAACCAAGGGAAACTCTCTGTTTCTCCTGATCCACATCAAGAATCATAACCTCGAGATCCTGTCCTACAGACACCATCTCAGACGGATGCTTGATCCTGCCCCAGCTCATATCCGTGATATGCAAAAGTCCGTCAAGTCCATCGAGGTCAACAAAGACACCAAAATCTGTGATGTTCTTTACGCGTCCCTTACGCTTCTGGCCAGCTTCAATAGTTTCCATCAGGGCTTTTCTTTTACCCTTGAGACGTTCTTCAATCAGCTCACGCCTTGAAAGAATTATGTTCCGTCGCTCAGGATTGATCTTAATGATCCTGCATTCCAGTTTCTGTCCCAAAAATGTTTCTGTGTTACGGATTGGCATAACATCGATCTGGCTTCCTGGAAGAAATGCTTCAACTCCCTCGAGATCAACGATTAAACCACCTCTGACGCGAGTCTTAACGACACCTTCTACAACACCGCCTTCTTCATAATTCGCGAGGACATGCTCCCACTGAAGTTTCTCGTCAGCCTTTTGCTTACTAAGGACAACCATTCCGTAATCATCTTCGATTTCGTCAAGAAGGACATCCAGCTTGTCGCCAAGCTTTACTAAAGATATATCACCGAATTCATGGCCGGCAACAACACCTTCCGACTTGTACCCGATATCAATGAGAACCTCATTGGATCGAACTTCCAGCACAGTTCCGGTTACTATGGAACCCTGCGTGAAGTTCTTTATGGTTTCTTCATACATTGCGGACATCTCGGCCCGGTCATCGCCACTGAACTGTGACAAATCATACTCTACTGACTTTTTCTGCTGTTTTACTTTTGCTTCCATTAATTACTACTACTCTTGTTGTGTTACCAGGTTACTAACCTTCCTCCGCACCCCTGTTCCATATCACCTGATATGGGAGTATACGCTTATCTTTTGTCAAACAAACCCGCTTCATATACAAATAAGGGGTGTAGTGCAAGGGAAAAACACGCTTATTTCGGGATAATTTGGAGCTCATGGAGAGAAAATCACGTTTTACGTTTCACGCCCCATTTCGCAACCGCCTCGAGCAAGGCTGCAAGCGCATCCTTCTCATCAACACTCTTTACATGCTTTCCGGCGACATATACGGCGAATTTGCCATCGCCACCAGCAATTGCAATATCAGCCTCTTTAGCCTCACCCGGCCCATTCACCATACAGCCCATAACAGCCACAACTGGCTTGTTTGCAGTAGGATTAGCCTGGTAATAGGACTCGAGCGCAGTCTCGACAGAATGCGCTACATCAGCAACATCAACCTTCGTTCGCCCACAGGTAGGACAGGAAATAACATTCGTTCCAGGCGCCCTGAGTCCCAGACATCTCAAAAGCTCCAATCCTGTACGAACCTCCATCGCGGAACTGTCGGTCAAGGAAATACGAATAGTATCCCCTATTCCCTCTGATAATAAAATCCCCATCGCAACCGACGACCTTACTGTTCCCGCCATTCTCGTCCCAGCCTCAGTCACGCCAACATGAAGAGGATAAGCTGTCTTTTCGGACAACAGACGATATGCATCGACCGTACGCGCAACATCAGAAGCCTTAACAGATATCTTTATCTCACTGTAATTAAGCTTTTCCAGAATTGCCACATGGCGCATGGCGCTCTGAACTAAAGCCTCCGCCGTGGCACCATTATACTTTTCTTCAATATCAGACTCAAGGGAACCGCCATTAACACCTATCCTGATTGGAATGTTTCTTTCCCGCGCGGCAGCAACCACCTCGGCGACATTTGACTCGACACCAATATTGCCGGGATTAATCCTAAGCCCATCAACACCAGCCGCAATCGATGCGAGTGCCAGCTTGTAGTCAAAATGTATATCTGCAACGAGAGGTATGTCCACTTCTGAGCGTATCGACTTGAGGGCTTTAGCAGCTTCATCGTCAATCACGGCAAGACGAACAATATCACAACCCAGTAATTGGAGTTCTCTTATCTGATCGATAGTGTTGGGAATGTCGCGGGTATCGGTCTTAGTCATAGTCTGAACCGAAATCGGCGCATTACCACCAATAGCGACAGAACCGACATGTATTTGCTTAGTCTTGCGTCTCGAGATCATTATCACTATCCTCGGATGAAGCGTCCGTCTGCGTGTCGGGTGATTCCACTTTCTCTATAGCGTCTCGACGGGCTTTCCACAGCTTAGGGATAAACACAAACGCATCCCTGTAGGTTACCAGCACTGCAACTAGAAGTAACAACACCATAAACGTATTCATCAACACAGCAACGAGTTTGGGATGGGCTTTTCGCTTGGTTACACATTCCCATAAAGAAAACATCACATGCCCACCATCCAGAATTGGAATTGGCAACAAATTAAAAATCGCCAGATTGATGTTCAGCATTCTCAAAAACCCTAAGCCACTGAGCAAACTGGTTTTGAGCGCCATCCAAAGCATGACAAAGATAGCAATAGGCCCACCCACGCCCTTTGCCGCCGCGCCTGCTTCTTTAGGCGTCACAAAAGCCTTTAGCATTCTAAAAAGCATCGTTGAATCACGCTTTATTTGAGCAAATGGCTTCTTGTGGTACATCCAAGGCGGGCAGAATTCCAAGCCTGCCTGAACTCCAATCATAACCCTGTCGTACTCTTTACTATACTTGGGTGTGACACTTAATGTCATGATTTCACCCTGACGCGAAACGATAACATTTACTGTTTTATCACCGCGCTCTTTTACAAGTTTCACAAAATGTTCCCAATGACCGACCTTCACACCATCAAGTTCCAGAACCGCATCACCTTCCTTAAGACCTGCAGCATCAGCACTCCCCCCTTCGATTATAGCACCCAAAACACATGAAGGAACTTCGCTAATGCCTGTGTACTCTATTTGGCCCATCTCTCCACCTTCAATATCAAGAGTATATGCCTTCTGCTCTCCATCTGCAGTTTGCATGCTCAACGTCACACTGTTGCTTTCGCCTTTTCCAAGGAGACATTCCATCCTCACGTCGTACCATGCGTCCACAGCGTTTCCATTTACATCTACAATTTTGTCGCCAGTTCTGATTCCAAGCGCATATGCTTCGCTGTCCTCGGCTACATATATCGCTATCGGGCCAGATCCGCCTTCAATAGTCACCGCGCTGGGCGCAAAATATATGACATAAGCAAGAACAACAGCAAAAATTATATTCCCCAACGCACCAGAGACCGAAACAATTATTTTCTTCCACGGTGCAATAGCTGGCAGGTTACGAGGAACAGGTTTGTCGCCAGCATCCTTGTCGTTGGATTTGCCTTGTATGTTTTCCATTTCGGACGGATCCAGCTGCGGTAGCGCAACATATCCGCCAAAAGGTATCCATCCTATCTTATACCTGATTCCATTAATCTTCTTTTCCCATATCGACGGGCCAAACCCAATAGAGAAAGTGTCTATAACAAGACCTAGCTTCAGCGCCGTTATAAAATGACCAAACTCATGCACGAAAATCGTAAAACCGAAAAACAGCATCATTAGAATCACATATCCAACATTTGCAAAAATACCCGCCATTACCTGTTCTCTCCTTCACCTGCAGTAGTCCGGGCCCATGAGTCAGCATCAAGCACCTCATCCAGCCCTGGTTTTTCAATCACTTTATGCTTACGCATAACACATTCGACAGTCTCCCATATCCCAGGAAAGGAGATTGCCCCATCAAGAAACATCTGCACGGCCGATTCATTAGCCGCGTTCATAACCGCAGGCATTGTCCCGCCGCATTCTCCAGCTTCACGAGCCAAGCCCAATGCAGGGAAACGGCTCATATCCGCTTCCTCAAAGTTGAGCTGGCTTATAGCACTAAAATCCATGCCAGCCAAGTTTCCATTCATTCTTTTTGGATACGTAAGCGCATATTGGATTGCGTACCGCATGTCAGGCACGCTCATCTGGGCCAAAGTACTCCCGTCAATAAACTCCACCATCGAATGGACTATGCTCTCAGGATGAATAACAACATCAATATTCCTGATGTCGATTCCGAACATCCATTTCGCCTCAATAATCTCCAGCCCTTTATTCATCAAGGTAGCAGAATCAATAGTAACCTTCTTGCCCATATCCCAGTTCGGATGATTCAGCGCCTGCTCAACAGTGACCGTACTCAAGTCGAGGTCTTTCTGGCTATAAAACGGCCCACCCGACGCCGTAAGAACCAACCTCTTGATCTTTTCTCTTTCTATTCCCTGTTCCCTGTTCCCTTTCGACCCGCCAATACCGTCCAGACATTGGCGTATAGCTCCATGCTCACTATCTACAGGTATAAGCTTTGCGCCCGACTTCCGGCATGCTTCTGTCACGATATGTCCCCCCGCAACAAGCACTTCTTTCGTGGCAAGTGCGACATTACGGCCACCCGCAACAGCAGCAAGAACAGGTCTCAAGCCGGCAGTGCCAACAACTGAGCAGAGAACAAGATCCGCATCATCAATAGCAGCTAGCTCCTCAAGGCCATTTTCGCCGGAATGAACAGTGATATCGTCAGGAGCAGATTCAACACATCTAGCCGCAGATTCAGGGTCGGAGACAGCGACATGCTTGACGCCATATTTTGCAGCCTGAGCCAGGACTCCCTCGTAATCCTTGTTGACCGCCAGACCGGCGACAGACAAATCGTCAGGCAATTCATCAATAACACGAAGCGTGTTAAGACCAATAGAACCAGTACTGCCTAAAACAATTACCTTCTTCATCAGGATATATCCAAAAAGAGCTTAATATAAATGTAGAGCACGGGTACGCCAAACAACAGGCTGTCGAAGACATCAAGTATGCCGCCCATCCCGGGCACTTTTGTACCCGAATCCTTGGCCCCGGCCGCTCGCTTGATAAGAGACTCAAACAAATCACCCAGAACTCCAACCACTGCCAGTACAAAACCCAGTATGACGGCATGAAACATCGGAAGCGTTACGTCACCCAATACACCAAGCGTCACTTTGCAAAACACAATACTTGCAACAACGGCCCAGACTACTCCTCCCGCAAGGCCTTCCCATGTCTTGGCAGGCGAAACACGCGGGAACATCTTATGCTTGCCAAACATCCGTCCGGTAAAATATGCACCTATGTCTGTTGTCTTGATAACCACAACCGAATAAAAGATCAGCATGCGGCCAGTATCACTGACCCCGATTGTCGAATGTTCAAAACCGTACGCCAACTTAGGATAAAAGTTAAAAAGATACGGCACATAGAATATTCCAAGCAATGTGCAGGAAATACCTGCTATGGGGTTTTCGCATTTTGAATCAAATAAATACGCCACAAAGACGGACAAAACAATCGCTACCAGAACAAGCTGCTCCCATCGGTAGCCCCTCAACAGCGTATCCGTATCGCTGCCGATAGTAAACATCGTGACCGCCAGCAGCATAGCTCCGCAAAAAAGCCCAAGGAATCGCCGAACAGGGATTCCTGCATCCTTCATGAATCGGTAAAACTCCAACTGCGCGATGGTTGACATCGCAATAGCAAACAACAAGACACCAAGAGGTGGCAAGCAAGTAGCCGCAAGGGTAACTCCTGACAATATCACTATCGCACTTTTTATTCTGTATTTAAGCATTTTCCCCGTTTCCCACTCTCCACGTTAACCACTCTTACCTACCCCGTCTTTGCCTCGCTAGATGCTCGCCAAATCCACCCCGCATATCCTTACTTACCATCCACTCCGCCGAAGCGTCTGTTTCGGCTTGCATAATTATCGATAGCTTCATTCAGCTCAGCTTCCCTAAAATCCGGCCAGAGGACATCTGTCACATAAATCTCACTATATGATATCTGCCACAAAAGAAAGTTGCTGACCCTCATCTCCCCGCTCGTCCTGATGAGCAGTTCAGGATCAGGAATATCCGGCGCATAAAGATGACTGGCGACCGTGTCTTCCGTAATGTCGGCTGGATCAAGCTCCCCTGCCTTTACTTTCTCTGCAATCTGTCTTGCGGCATTCGCAATCTCTGTTCTACCTCCGTAACTGAGAGACAATACCAATTGTGCTTCAGTATAGTGACTGGTTGCCTCCATCACTCTTTTAAGTTCTTTTTGAACATTCTTCGGCAAATCTGACACACGCCCGATCACCCTCAAGCGAGTCTGGTTATCGTGCAGCTCTTTTTCCTCTTTCTTAAGGAAGGTCGCAAGAAGCTGCATCAACGCCTTGATTTCCAAACTTGGTCGATTCCAGTTCTCAACACTAAACGCATATAATGTAAGATACTTGATCCCCAGCTTGCGAGCCTCGCGCAAGACCACCTTGATTGATTCCGCCCCTGCTTCATGCCCCTTAATGCGAGGCCAGCCGCGGGATTTGGCCCAGCGGCCATTTCCATCCATAATAATCGCAACATGTTCAGGAATCTTATTCATAAGTAATATGGACTGTGGTCTGTAGACCGTGGACTATTTGTCGCCCCCCTGCCCACAGTCCACAGTCCACAGTCCACAGTCCATTATATTATATCTTAACTCTTAAAGTGCTGGCACGTTTCGGGCCGACTGACAAAATTCCCAGTTCAGATCCAACCAGCTCGCACAGGCGCGCCACATAGGCCTTTGCTTTCTCAGGCAGATCATCATAGTTATCAATCTCCGTAGTCGGCTCGCACCAGCCTGGCATTTCCTCGTACTGAGGTACGCATCTCTCCATAATGCCGATGTCCGCAGGAATAGTATCATAAATCTTGCCGTCACATTCGTACGCCACACAAATCTTAATAGTTTCCAATGAGTCCATTACGTCAAGCTTGGTAATCACCAGGTAATCATAACCATTAATCATGCATGAATATTTCACAACAACAGCATCAAACCACCCGCAACGCCTGGGTCTTCCAGTGGTAGCCCCAAATTCATTGCCAACACGTCCCAGCGTTTCACCCACCTCATCACTGAGCTCAGTCGGCATAGGCCCCTCCCCAACTCTTGTAGTGTAGGCCTTGACGATCCCGACAACTCTGTCGATAGCAGACGGAGGCATGCCTGTTCCTGAACATGCTCCTGCAACAGTCGTGTTGGATGACGTCACGAAAGGATATGTGCCAAAATCAATATCCAGCATCGCACCCTGGGCGCCTTCCATAAGTATCGACTTGCCGTTTTTTATAGCTTCACTGATCATCGGTATCGTATCCACTACAAAAGGTGCAAGCCGTTCGGCTGCCTTTGTATATTCAGCAATAATCTCATCTTTATCCACGAGATCAGCACCCATTGCCTTCAAAATCAGATTAGCATCATCAATGCGCCCCGAAATAACTTCAGGAAATGACGGGGAAATAAGATCAGCCATACGCAAACCGACACGAGCAATCTTGTCACCATAAGTTGGACCTATTCCACGTTTGGTAGTCCCTATCTTCTCACCTTCAGCCTTGCGATCTTCTGAAGCGCCATCTAACGCTCTATGATAAGGAAACACGACGTGCGCGCGGTCACTTATAAAAAGGCGTCCCGTCACATCGATATCATCTGCCATCAGCTCATCGATCTCGGAAAGGAGCGACAACGGGTCAATAACAAGACCATTGCCCATGATGCACACCTGGTTCTCACGAAGTATTCCTGAAGGAATCAGATGCAGCACGTATTTATCCTGACCTATCTCGACGGTATGACCTGCATTGTTACCGCCCTGAAAACGGACTACCATATCCACATCTTCAGTCAAAACATCAATTATCTTACCTTTCCCCTCATCACCCCACTGCGATCCTACTAATACTGTATTAGGCATTTTCTTCTCCTCTTAACTTCGATATTCATTATTCGATATTCGATATTACATATTTAATCATTTCTTCTGTCAATTCAGGATATATAGGTAATGCTATTACTTCAGCCGCCGCCTTTTCGCTTTCGGGCATATCACCCTCACGATATCCCAAGTCACTAAAACATTCCTGCACATGTAGCGGCACAGGATAATAGATCTCAGTACCAATATCGGCATTTTGCATTCGAGCTCTCACGTCGTCTCTGCCGGCAACTCTTACTATGTACTGGTTATATATATGATAATTAGTTATTCCGCTATCAGCGTAAACAGCCGTCGGAGGCGTTACCTCTGTCCCCGTAAATGCCGCATCATATAATTTCGCGTTTTCTCTGCGATCGGCATGCCATCCCTCCAACCTTGCAAGTTTCACATCAAGCACAACCGCCTGCAATGCATCGAGCCTGAAGTTTCCGCCCACCATCGGGTGATAATATTTCGGTTCTGATCCATGATTCCGCAGGCGAACCATTTTTTCAGCAAGTGCGCTATCATCAGTCACGACCATACCACCGTCACCAAACCCGCCAAGGTTCTTTGAAGGAAAGAAACTAAAGCAACCCATATCACCCATGGAACCCGCACGACATGCTTCCCCGTCCATCATACATTCACTACCTATGGCCTGCGCAGCATCCTCTATCACTTTTAAACCAAATTCCTTGGCGACAGCAAGGAGATGTGTCATATCCGCGCATTGTCCGTACAGATGCACAGGAATCATTGCCTTTATGTTCAAATGCTTAAACCGTTCCGGAACATTCTCCAGCAGCTCACGGCATTTCTCAGGATCGATGTTGAACGATACCGGGTCAATGTCGACAAATATTGGTGTAGCACCTGTTCTTGCTATGCAACCGCCTGTGGCAAAGAACGTATAGGGTGTAGTCACAACAGCATCACCCGCCCCAACATCGAGTGCCATGAGAGCTATAAGTAATGCATCTGTACCGGATGATACACCTATGGCATGTTTTGAACCGCAATAGTCTGCAACGTTCTTTTCAAACTCTACTACCTTGGGTCCTAAAATAAAATACTGGTCATCACAGACTTCATCCATAGCCGCCCGGCATTCTTCACGTATTCCCTTATACTGACCCTTCAAATCCAACAACGGTACCTTCATTTACCCTCCAGCCCATGGTTAATGGTTTATGGTTTATGGTTAATGCCTTACTCACAAACCTTTTCAAATACTCACGCGCGCAAATGCGCGCTCCCTTTCTACGCAGCTGGGGCATGTTCCGCATGGCTCATCGCCACCGCGATAACATGTCCACGTATGGTCATAGTCCACCCCGAGTTCCAGCCCGATCTTTACGACTTCAGACTTCGACATTTCAACAAACGGAGCTATGACCGTTACAGCATTTCTGCGATTCAAAGAAAGAACATCGTTTATTTTTTGAATAAAATCAATAGTACAATCCCAATATCCGTAATCATCCTGGGCTTGAGCCCCATAATACAGGGAATTGACCCCTATAGATTCTGCATATGCTGCCGCAATCGACAAAAACAGCATATTCCTATTCGGAACATAGGTCACAGGCTGATCACTATCCTCAGATGTCATTTCCGACATATCAGGAACCTCGACATCTCCATCCGTCAGTGCCGTTGAACCGCTGATCAATTTGGCGAAGGGCGAAATGTCCATTATCTTATGTTCTGATATCCCAACGGCTTCCGCCTGCCATTTAGCCATTTCAAGCTCTTTTGAATGCTTTTGGCCATACATGACCGAAAGCGCATATACATCATCCGCCAGCAACGTCTTCTTCACATAATGCAACAGAGTCGTTGAATCCACCCCACCCGAGAGAAGGACTACTGATGGACCGTGGACGGTGGACGGTGGACGGTGTATTGCTCTGCTCATAAGTACCTGCGGAGCCTACTTGTCACGGCGTAGTCTTCAGACAAAGCCGGATCAGCCCCTTCATTACCTTCGTTTCCTTCTGTGAATTCTTTACAGAGCCCATAATCCTCTGCGTTCTCTGTGCGATTCTTTCCTAAACCTATAAGCCATCCATTCCATCGGCGTTTATCGGCGGCTAATTCTCTCCCTCTCATTATTTCACACCCAGAATTTTATGCAGTTGGACCTGAAGTTTCACATGCAAACCGTCTTCAATAATCCATTTAGCCAAGTCGCCCGCATCCATCGATCCATAGACAGGGCTGAAATGTACGACACTGCACTTTTCAATTAAATCATTTTCTTCAGTAAAGTTTCTTGCCCAGTCGTAATCATTCCTGTCGGATACAACAAACTTGAGTTCGTCATCCGCCCGCAAACGATCGATATTACCCATGTCAAAACTACCCTCTGCCCCGCTTGAAGGCGTTTTAACATCCATAATCGCAATAACACCGTCAGGTATGACCGATATATTGCAAGTCCCATTAGTCTCAACAAGAATAGTTTTCGCCGTCTCATCCCTCAGCCGAGTTGCCAAAACCCCAAATTCTTCCTGAAGCAAAGGCTCGCCCCCTGTTATCTCGACCAGCCGACCTTCTGATTCACGACTCTCCGCCACCAGCTCGTCAATTGAACGGCCTTCACCATCATCATGTTCTGTATCACAGTATCCACACTTGAGGTTACATCCCGATAAACGAACAAAGAAACAGACTCGCCCCGCATAACTCGACTCGCCCTGTATAGAGCAAAATGTTTCAGATACCTTTATTTCAGACATGCCGGATACTCTACCTGAAAGATAGGCAACAGGCAATAGGCAATGGACAGTACCATACGCAGGGAACAGAAAATGAACATCAGAATTGAGGAAAATCTTCAAACCCTTGAACTTAGAACCTGCTTTTGCGCTGCAGCGAAAAAGTGTCAAAAATACTTATCTTTTTGTATTGCTTAACCTTGGAGCTAAGACGTATAATATATTGGCAAAACCACAAATTGTGGAACAGGGAGATATTGATGAGCAAGAATAGTAATATACAGGCATTTATGAAGCAGTTTCCTCATGAAGGTCTGACCTTTGATGACGTGTCGCTGCTGACACAGTATGCCGACTTTTTGCCTGACGAGACCACCCTCGAGACGCGTCTAACCAGCAGAATCAACCTCAACATGCCCTTCGTCAGCGCCGCAATGGATACAGTAACAGAATCAGGCATGGCTATTGCAATGGCGATGCAGGGCGGCATAGGCGTCGTCCACAAGAACCTTTCAACAGAGATTCAAGCCAAGCACGTCACAACCGTAAAACACCACCTTCATGGTCTGATCCTTGAACCCATTTCATTTAAATCAACTGACACGCTGAATGTTGTCAGAGAAACTACCGAATCCAAGGGGTATAGTTTTAGCGGATTTCCGATTATTGATGAGAAAGATCATCTTGTAGGCATACTAACATCACGTGACATCAAGTTTACATCGAAGAAAAACACCATGGTCGCCGACATAATGACCAAGGATCCCATCACAGCGCCTGCAGGAACAACACTTAAACAAGCGCATAAGCTGATGATCAAAAACAAAATCGGCAAACTCCCTCTTGTAACTAAGAAGAAACTCGTTGGGCTCTACAGCTTTTCCGATGTAACGACGCTCGTTGAACAAATGCACCCTCTCTATAATCGAGATGACAAACACAGACTTCGTGTCGCTGCAGCTATCAGTCAAAATGACCACGCTCGCGCAGAAATACTCATTGACGCCAATGTTGATGTTATTGTTGTGGATAGCGCGCATGGACATTCCAAAGGTATTATCGATATGGTCAAGTGGCTGGTGAAGCATTACCCGGATATAGACATCATTGCAGGTAATATTGCAACGGGTGAAGCCGCTCTGGCTCTTAAGGCTGCGGGCGCTCACGCCGTTAAAGTAGGCATTGGTCCTGGTTCAATATGCACCACCAGGGTTGTTTGCGGAATAGGTGTTCCGCAGGTAACAGCAGTCTATGAAGTCTCCAAAGCTTTAAAAGGATCTATTCCTATAGTAGCTGATGGCGGCATCCGCCATTCAGGTGACGCTCCAAAAGCCCTGGTTGCAGGTGCTGACACGATTATGCTCGGCTCTGTTCTAGCAGGCACAGAAGAAAGCCCCGGCGAAAAAATCATTCACCAGGGCCGTCAATACGTGGTTTACAGGGGCATGGGCAGCTTGGCAGCAATGCGTCAGTCAAGAGGCAGCCGCGAACGCTACGGAGAACACACCAAAAGTAAAGGTGATGATCTTGTGCCGCAAGGCATCGAAGGAATCGTTCCTTACGCGGGAAGCGTCAACAAAGTCATGAACCAATATTGCGGCGGCCTACGCTCGTCGCTCGGCTACTGCGGATGCAAAACAATAGCCCAGCTCCAGAAGAATGGAAAATTCGTCAGAGTATCATCCGCAGGCCTCAACGAATCTCATCCACATGACATCAAGATCATGAAGGATGCTCCGAACTACAGGTCGTAGACCTGGAGTTCGCGTCGTTCGTAATAAGCTAAAGTTTCTTTGTAACGGCATATATGTCACTACAGATATCCATTCCCAGGCTCCATATTTTCAAATCCCTATAACTGCGTATTTTGACTTGCTCAGACATCATTCCCCCTATTGCTCCTTATTAACCCTGAAACGAACGACGATAACCGATAACCGCATTTACTTCAGTGTTTTTCGCGCCTTACAAGGCACCGAAAAACACTGAAGTAAATGTAACTATTGGCGAGGTTTCGCGCAGGTCGTCAACAACGGCCCTGACCTCTTTTACGATCTGCTCTACTTCCGCGTAGAGTGTGTCATCATCTGACATCAGCTTGCCAAGGATGCCTTCCCCTCGCTCGAGCCTGGCGGCTATTTTCTTGAGAGATGCTGCGGATTCAGCAAGATCGGTGTAAAGGGTTTCATCGTCCGATAACATTTTCCCTAACGTGCCCTTCCCGTTCTTGATTCGGTCAGCAACCTCATCTATTTTCTCTGTTGTACTCTTGAGGTTAGCTATGATTCCGCCTTCAATAAATCCATCCTTCATGGCCCCGACTAATTCAGCGGCATCTGTCATCAGGTCATACGGTGGCTCACCATGCAATTGGAACTCGGCAGGAAGCTCAGGAAACTCCTCGGAACCTTCATAAACTTGTAGATAGCGCCCGCCAAGCATAGACTTGCTGACTATGACAATCTTGTAATCCTTCTTCATGGTGAGTTTCTTTTTGAGCGAGCATTCAACCAGAACGCCATTGTCTTTAAGGCTGAGCTTTTTTACAGACCCTATAGGCATCCCGCGCACAACCACATCATCCGTCTCCCTGAGGCCCATCACGTTTTCAAATGTCACCGCAAACTCGTACTTCTTTTCCCCAAATTTCTTACCGGAAAGAAAAATGGTGAAATAGAAAAAACCCAGCAGAATCATGGCTAGAAACACACCAACAACTACCTCAACAGTGAGTTCTCTGGCTATCCAATCTTTCTTCATGATTTCTTCCTTTCCCAGGACCCTTCTTTCGTAATGTATTGCGACTCAAGAAAAGCCTGCACTTCCGGCTTGTCAGATACAATAAATTCATCCGGCGTGGCCAACTCCACAATTTTTCCTCCACCGAGCATAGCAATTCTATCACCAATAGCAAGCGCACTATGCAGATCATGCGTTACCACAACGCTTGTGACACCAAGATTCTCACTCATATCATCAATAAGGGTGTCAATCGTCCTTGATGTCACAGGATCCAGACCCGACGTAGGTTCATCGTAAAGAATAATCTCAGGTTCCCTGATTATAGCACGCGCCAAACCAGCCCTCTTCTGCATGCCGCCCGATATTTCTGACGGTTTTTTGTCACCATCATCCTCAAGGCCCACCAACGCCAACGTTTTACGTACCTTACTGATAATCTCATCCTCCGGCATATCCGTCTTTTCCCGCAACGGCAAAGCCACATTATCCATGACACTTAGCCAGGCCAGCAATGCCCCGCCCTGAAAGAGATACCCGAACCGCTCCCTTGCACGCTCAAGATCCGCGCCCGTAGCATTAGTTATATCTTCGCCCTTGATGTATACATTGCCTTCGTCAGGAGTCATCAGGCGAACCATATGCTTTAACGTTACGCTCTTCCCCGCACCGGATGTGCCCACAATAACAAAAACCTCGCCCTGCTTGATAGTGAGATTCAAGTTATCAAGAACCGCGTTGCCGCCCAGCAGCTTAGTTACATTTCTAAACTCTATCATTAATAAAACAACCTTGTTATGAAATAGCCTACAACAAGAATATAGAGGAAACATATGATTACCGCACGCCTTGTCGAGATGCCAACTCCTACCGCGCCCTCAGTAGTGGCGAAACCTTCATGACATGAGACCGTTGTAATAATCACCCCGAAAAGAAATGCTTTGAATAGACCGACATAAAGATCCTTATACTCTGCGAAATCTCTCGCGTTCTCTATGTATGCGACCCACGAGACATCGAGCTGGGTCATGCCAACAATTCCTCCGCCAACGACACCCATAATGCATGTGTAAAACGCAAGCACAGGTGTCATTATCGCCATGGCTGCTATCCTCGGCATAACAAGAAAACGCACAGGGTCAATCGACATCAATTCCAGCGCCGCTACTTCTTCGGATACTGTCATCGTACCCAATTGCGCCGCCATGGCGGACCCAACGCAGGCAGCAAGAATTAAACCCGTCATGAACGGCCCCATCTCCCTGAGCATTGAAACCATTACAGCCGATCCGATATAAACTTGCTGATTAAACTTCTGCAGTTCCAGACCCGCCTGCAATGCCAGAATCATACCGGTAAATACCGCCACAACCGTAATAACACCCAGGCTCTTTACACCAAAGACATACATCTGCATGAAAACTTCTTTTTGGCTTCTTTTCTCAAACACATACCTGAGATTTGCTATTGCAGAAACAAGAAGAAGCACCGCGTGCCCGGAGTCACGACACAAAAACATCGCCCTACGACCCATTCGTCCGTAGTAATTCAATGACGGTGGAAAATATTCTGGCTCTCTGCTAATCATTGTATGGTGAAGCGTGAAGCGTGAAACGAATCTCGCCCCCCACAGCCTTTAATTATCACATTCTTAATCTCACTCTTAATCATAATCCCCACTCAGCCTATAAGTCCCCACTTGTCTGGGCATAGCCGAAGGCGACGCCTGATCCGTTTTATCCCGGGCATCTAGCGACGGGGGGAGCGGGCGGGCAAACCTTCCCTAAGCCTATCAGTCACGTTTCACGCATCACGTTTCACGTTTTCAAATCTCAAAGAAGTATAACAGTTTATATTTCTTCTGCAAACCTTCCCTCTCACGACCCAAAAGCCCAAAAAGAACACTCCACTTGCTGTTTTCTCCATCACCGGACTTTCTCGAGGAATATAGCGGAAAGACCGAACATCGCTTACCTCCATCCTTATTCTTCCTCTTCCTGAAAAGCCCCCACAAAAGCTCTGTTTCCGTAGCATCACCTACCCGCTCTCTCGAAAAGAGCGTCCAGATGGGGGAAAGATTACGCTCTATGCTATTACTCTCCCTTGCAACCCACAAGTCGAGCATCCGGAACCTGGTCGCATCAGCTTCACGCCTGTAGGACATGAAAGGCCAAAACTTGAAATATCTACTGGTCACATCGCCATCGTCCTTATTGACAACTGAATCGTTGATAATGAGAGGAAGAACTGTCAATTGCCTTGCCTCTTGCTCACCCCTGTCGATAGTTCTTTTCTTGATAATCGGCCAGAGGAAAAACCACGAATCAACCCCTCTATTATCTTTCCACCCCCACAGAGGCCAGAGATAAAACTTATTAACATCACCCGACGCGTATTGAATCAAAGGATACGGGAGATAAGCCTCCGTCTGAGTGTCGCTAACTGAATACCTGAAGAACGGCGGCAAAACCATCCAGCTTTCTTTATCACCGGACACGGCATGTCCGTATATCGGGAACAGTATAAACCCGAACCCCTTCTCGTTAGGAAAATCGTACATGGCCTGTGTCCATATCGGCCACATAATAAACTTCTTCTCGCTACGTCCCTCGTTGACTGACTTGCCGTAGAAAGGGAAAATCCTCACCCGGTCAACCCCCTCGCCTTTCGTCCAGGAAACAAACGGCCATAATATATCCTTTGTGACTATACCGCGCACTGAGCTGTGCGCAAATAGAGGCCACAATACGAAAATGAGTTCATCACGCCCAAGAAACTCATGGATTTCACCGCCCAACGGAAAAATCGCGAAGTAATGCTCGCCGCTTTTATCCTGCCCGGAAAACAAAACAGGGAAGATGTTGAACCGCCACCTAGAATCATCCTCTATATTATTGAAATCCCGACCCCATGCAGGGAAAAAACGCCAATACCTGTCTTCCCTGAAATCCTTAAACATACCAATCGGCCAAAGTATTTCAGTGAGGTGCTTTTGATTCTCAGGCTGATCAATATGAGAATAGAAAGGGCGGACAGCGCGAAAAGCGTCTCCATTCTCCGCCTTCTGCTTCTCGAAAAAAGGACCCAACGCGCGGAAACGGGCCGTACCGCTTAGATCGACATCACGGCTGGCGAATATTCCGGCATCAAACTCCTTCCCGCCACCAACAGACATACATCCGGAAGTGAAAGATATCAGAAGCCCGACAAATAGAAGACTAAGACTGGTTCTCATAATTTAAGATGCTCTTATCAACCGCGAAGATATTGGCTATCAACGCTGTGCGTATCCACATACCATTACGCATCTGACGCCAGTAAACCGCTCTCGGATCATGATCAACATCTGTGGAAATCTCATTCCGGCGAGGCAAGGGATGCATCAATACCGCATCTTTTTTAAGGACATCAAGATGCTCGGCTTTAAAGCAGAATTTAGTCGTATCTACCTTTGCGCTCTCCCCCTTATGCGCATCCCACTCGTCCTGAATCCTGGTCATGTAAATTGCATTTGCTTCTGGAATTCTTTCTTCAAATTCCGAAGTAATCTCGTATGACACGTCAGCATCATCCAACAGCTTGAGAATCTCGTCACTTATCTGTAGCTGCTCAGGCGCGACAAAAAGCAGTTTAACTCCTGCGTAGTTGGTCAGGAGGCCAGCCAGGGAACGTACTGTCCGCCCGCGAGCCAGATCACCCACAAACATAACCGTCTTACCATCTATCCCGCCAATACCCTCAAAGCTTCGCTGTAACGTGTATATATCAAGCAATGCCTGAGTTGGATGCTGATCCTGACCTGACCCAGCGTTGATAATCGGAATTGGCCGCTCGGAATTCGCCAGAACCCAGGCCATACGCTCCGCCAGGCCCTTTTTCTTTGTACGCATTACAATAAGATCATAATACGAACTGAACGACCGAACGGAATCCTCCTGGGTTTCCCCCTTGAACTCGCTGGAAGTTGCCGTATCGCGCACATTCCCGATTCTCAATCCCAGTATCTGACAAGCCGCAAAGAATGATAGAAATGTTCTCGTGCTTGGCTGAGTAAAATAAAGCATCGCACGCTTATGAGGCAATTGACTGTTCAGAAAATCCATGCCTTCACGGGTCTTTGCTATAAAGCGTATCTTTGTGGCCAGTTCGCCGAGGTAGTCCAGCTCCTTCCGGCCAAACTGCTGGGCAATAAGCGCGTGCTCAACATGGTTGCCATCTATAAGAAACTTACCCTTCTCATAAAGACCCAAATCCTTATAATCATCCCAAGCTATCTCATTTAATCCCATAATCACCTCCGCGAAGACCCGTAGTCTGTGGTCCGTAGTCCGTAGTCATCAAAGCGAGGCCACAAGCATCGCTTTAATCGTATGCATCCTGTTCTCAGCTTCATCAAATACTTTTGAGAACGGAGCCTCAAAGACATCATTCGTAACTTCCATTGCCCCGATATACTGCGTCAGTTCCGTATTCTTATCGTGGAATGCCGGCAGACAATGAAGGAAGATAACCTGATCATTATCAACATTACCGGTGGCAGTCATCATTTCCATATTAACCTGATAAGGTTTAAGCAACTCAATGCGTTCGTCACGTTTGTCTTCCTCGCCCATCGACACCCAAACATCCGTTGTGACAACATGAGCACCTCTCATCACCTCTGCAGTCGGCTCGTGCTCGACAGCAACAGAACCGCCGTTTTTCTCGGCTATCTCTTTTGAATGCGCAACCAGCTCATCGCAAGGCGTCAATTCGACAGGAGTACAATTAACAAAATTCATCCCAGCCTTGGCACAACCCAGCATTAAGGAATTAGCAACATTGTTTCTGCCATCCCCGACATAAACAACTTTAAGTCCGGCCAACTTTCCAAAATGCTCTTTAACCGTCATTAAGTCTGCAAGAGTTTGTGTCGGATGAGATTCATCAGTAAGACCGTTCCATACAGGCACCCCTGAATATCTGGCCAGCAGATCAGCTGTCTCCTGCTTAAAGCCCCTGTACATTATCCCATCAAACAGCCGGCCCAGCACCCGTGCTGTATCAGCTGGCGATTCTTTCTTGCCTAAATGTATATCTTGAGCAGAAAGGTATTCCGCCCTGCCGCCTTCTTCTGCAATTGCTATAGAAGTAGCGCACCGCGTTCTGGTCGAGCTTTTCTCGAAAATCATTGCAATATTCTTCCTGTGCAGAAGATCGCCCTTCTCGCCCGACTGCTTCTTCGCCTTAAGTTCCTGCGCCAAATCAATCAGACCGAGAAAATCTTCATCGGAAAGATCATCCAGCGTCAGCAACGATTTACCTTTTAAATTCATAACTCACCTCTAATTTGGTGAAAAAGTACTATAAACAAGGAGTCTTTTCAAAGGAAAAGCGAGAAAAAAGGGAATGGGACATATAGGACCTATGATAACGCCTATACCCTCTATGGGTTTTTTCCTTCCTTCGTTACCTGTCCGGCCACCCCTGCCGGATTCCCCAATCTGTAAATCTTCTCCTCAGCCCATCATCACTCAGCCCATCATCATCACGTTTCATCTTGTCCGCTATAGGCGGATAAGGTATGTTCCCCCCATGAAACGTTTAAGTTGGCCAATAGTTTTAGGATCATCACTTCTTGCCCTTTCTGCACTTTTCTACAGCATCCATTATCTCGTATTTCATGATGCGCACCATATCTTCATATATCTCCTTGGTGACATTGGTTTTGTCTTCATCGAAGTTCTGCTGGTAACGCTAATCATTCATCGTGTTCTTGAGGTAAAAGAAAAGAAAGCCCGTATGAATAAGATAAACATGGTAATAGGTGCATTCTTCAGCGAAGTAGGTGCACCGCTCCTCAAGACCCTGGCGTCTTACGATACGAATATAGAAGAACTCCAGGCAAGCATGGTGGCCGAGAAAGAAAATGCTACCCGGCAATTCACGCTTGTCTCCGAAATACTCAAGAGCAACAAATGCGAAATATCAACCGAGGGCATGGACTGGGTCAGCCTGAAAGACTTTCTATCCTCGAAACGAGAGTTTCTTCTTGGGTTACTTCAGAACCAGAATCTTCTGGAGCATGAATATTTCACTGATGTTCTATGGGCCGTCTTTCATTTGACTGAAGAACTGGAATCTCGCGATAGTTTTGGTGGATTACCGGACACGGACATACAGCACATGTGCGGCGATATGGAACGCGTCTACGGCCAACTCTCACAACAATGGCTCGCCTATATGCAACACCTGGAAACCGCCTACCCATATCTCTTCTCCTTGGCAATAAGAACAAACCCCTTCAGTAAAAATCTTACCGCCGTCATCGGCGACTAGATGCTCTAATCAAGCCTTCTGCTTGATTAATATCGAATATCGAACACCGAATACTGAATATCGAAGTAAAAGAGAAATGCACGGTGAACTGCGGACTATAATTTGCAAACAGAGCCTGCTTGTCACGACGTTGCATATCAAAACAGCCTCTTTAATCATTAGCTTTTAAGTACAGATTCACCTTCTCAGACCTTGATGAAAAAGTTTAAAATAATCCTTGCACAATAAGTTAGGCCGGGCTAACTTCCTCGAAACAACACAAGTTATGGGCGCCTAACTTGCGACAACTAAACAAAAGGAGAACGAATGAAAAAAGCAATAACAATGATTCTAATGACAGCATTGGTGACGGTGTCCAGCCATGTGACGGCTGAGACTACAGAGGAAAGACTGGCGCAACTTGAAAAGGAAGTGCAGAACCTTAAGCAGGAACAGAGCGTGGTTGCCCTGCCTGAAGTAAGTCTCGGTGGATACGGAGAGCTTCACTATAACAACTTATCAGGACATGGCGGTGCTTCCGATAAGGAGTCGGTGGATTTCCATCGCTTCGTTATATACATGGGTCATGAATTCAATGATCGTATTCGCTTTAGCTCGGAAATTGAGATTGAGCATTCGCTGAGTGGCGACGGAAAGCCAGGCGAAGTAGAGCTGGAACAAGCCTATATTGATTTCGACATTAACAGCGAGCATACATTGAGGGGCGGACTTTTCCTTCTTCCCGTCGGCATACTGAACGAAACTCATGAACCAACCACCTTCTATGGTGTGGAACGAAACTCAGTTGAAAAAAACATTATTCCAACCACATGGTGGGAAGCGGGTTTCGGAATGCATGGTGGGATCACAGACGACCTGCTCTATTCTGCCTATATTCATTCAGGACTAATGACATCAACAGGCAGTGCTTACTCGGTACGTAGTGGCCGGCAAAAAGTAGCGAAAGCAACTGCTTCCGATTTAGCAGGCACGCTAGCCCTTAATTGGCGCGTTCCAGGAGTCACGGTTGGCGGCGCCGTTCAATTCCAGTCGGACATCAGTCAAGGTTCAGACTCCGATACAGGTGAAGGCGTTCTTGGTGAAGTTCACACTGATATCCGCAAAGGTGCTCTTGGCCTGCGAGCCCTCTATGCTCAATGGTCGCTCGATGGAGACGGACCTAAATCTTACGGTTCAGACAAACAATACGGCTGGTATATTGAACCTTCTTTCCGCCCAATTGACTCTATTGGACTCTTTGCAAGATACAGCGCGTGGGACAACAAGGCGGGCAGCGCAGGAACGGACAATCAGAAAGCACAGATCGATCTAGGCGTTAACTGGTGGCCGCACGAGCAGGTCGTAGTGAAGGCCGACTACCAATGGCAGGATAACGAAGATGACAAAGAGCAAAATGGCTTCAACATGGGCATGGGTTATGCATTTTAAGCAATTACCCCCCCTACTCCTTGTAACATGTCAGCTTGTTGTTGCGTCATGCGCCGTACATATCCAGGGAGGCGCCAAGGTAGATGTCGGAGACTACGAGGCGATAGGCCCAGAGCAGACACTCGCCGTCAAAGGCGACGTCAGGCTCTTGTGCAAGGATGCCTTAGGGTACGAATACCCTCTTGGTCTAATAATATACAGACGCAACAACAACACAGCCGCCTGGCAAATTGCCACGAAAGGGAAACATGGGTTGATCACGTCACTCTTCATTATTAAGGAAGGACAGATTATTGATTGTCGCGTCCTGTCGAGTAAGGAAGTAAGAGGGAAACAAATAGCCAAGAAACGATACCTCAAACAATTCACAGGTCTTTCTCTCTTAAAACCGAATAAGCTCAGCAAAAGGGTCGATGGGATTAGCGGCGCAACCACTTCCTCAAAAGCAATGATGCATGCGGCAATACTAGCATTGCGATTAGACGGACGGCAGCAAAAATAGATTCGAGGCCAGAGCGGGTGCCTGCCCTGTAGTGAGACGAAGCCTCTACTTCAGGGGGCAACTCTTTCTGCAGAGCCTATCATAATCACGCATCACGTTTCACGTTTCATCTTGTCCGCCGCAGGCGGCCAAGACGCCTATTCAGGCTTCTTTGTCCTGTGAGCTGGCCTAGCCATTATTTCCAGGTAAAAGGATTCGAGGTTCTGCGCTTCGGCTTCCATGATAGATTTACCGATCTCGGCGGAATGAATAACTTTTGCATCTTCGGCCGTGGCGCCGAACTTACAGTCGAAGTCCCAAAAATCAGCGCCTTCGGGCAGTTCTTTCTTTCGTTCCCTTTTCATGTACTTCTGCGCATCACTTCTTGCCGTATCGGCAAGTCTCGCCGGCTTGATTTTAGGATGAGTTAATTTAAATATTTTTTTCATTTTGTGTTCTTCATGGCTTTCTTGATGAGTACATTGATGCCCTTTTCAGAAAACCAATTTATACTTCTCTTTGTGGATTCCCGGGCCGGCATTCCCGCGTAATATTTCCATTCAGTCATCGTGCCGCCTTTCAGATTCTTGGTTACGCCACTTTTACCAAGAACAAGTGCGAATGATCCAATTCTTATATTATCACGTACTGACACTGCACCGTATATAGCTACGTGATCCTCTAAAACACAACTTCCTGCAACACCAGATTGAGCCATGATAACACAATTCTTGCCAATAGACACATTATGAGCAATTTGCACAAGATTATCAATTTTTGTCCCAGCGCCAATACGCGTTGAACCTATCATGGCTCTATCAACGGTAGAATTGGCGTGAATCTCGACATTATCTTCAATAACAACATTCCCAATATGCGGGTGTTTGACATGATGTATGCCATCGGCTTCAGGACATTGTTCGTAGCCAAAACCCTCTGAACCAATAATAACTCCATGCCAAAGAATCACATGATTCCCAAGAATTGATCCGCGACAGATTGTTACGGAGTTCTTAATGATACAGTTGTCACCAATCGTAACATTATCCTCAATGGTCACATTAGCGCCAATACTCACATTGTCACCTAGCGTGACATTCTTTCCAAAGTAAGCGTGGGGTCCAATGCGAGCATTATCAGGGAACGAAAGTGCAGAATCGTTCTGATCATAAAAAATGTTTTCATGAACATAAGTGTTCCCGTCCACGACGGCATCTGCACAGAGATGAAATGTGCCGCTCCATACTAGCGCAGGGTACTGACAAACAACGTGGGCTATCTGGTTCTCATTGAGATAATCAACGAAATAATGACTGTTATTCACTCCTAAGATGATTCCGCCAGGCTTCTTTTCAGACATGCACTCTTTCAACTGGTCCAGGTTGCCGTGCCCTATATAGAGAAGATCATTAGCCTCATAGCTTGGACAAGAACCAATGCCTCCGCATATTGACGGATAGTTGCTGACTTCCACTTTACCGCGAGCGATGTTTCGGGAAGATTTAATGCAGTCTTCAAATTGAATTTCCTTTTCGAATCTCATAAGCAATTACTTTCACATACCCAAGGGCGTTTATCTTCAGAATTCAAATGTATACCACAGGGATTGCATTGAAGCGAGGCAAAGGTTTGTTTCGTTTCTACTTGTAGCGCAATATCGATCAGAGTTTTATTGCTTCAAACCCGGCGCGATTCTTCGAGCCTGTAGCATAGGCGTTCTGTAGCTCGACAGCGTTGGCTTCCCCTGATTCCTTAGAGAAATACACGGCAGGCTTGCCGGGTGCGCCAGGCAGGTGTGTCGCATACTGTGTAACCGCTGCAGATTCGTCAGCATCCCGCCCAACTACATACCAAGTGTCATCTATGTAAAAATGCCGGCCTAGCATTGTCAGAGGTAAAGACTCTTCCGTAATCAGATTATGCTCCAGAAGAAAACAAAGCCGCTTCGCCGTCATCTTCTCGCAGAGAAAACAGCCGCCGCCCGGGCTGGGATATTTGATATCGTATTCCTCAGCCATCTTCATCTGCGTCCTTCGCCCCCTCCCCACAATGTCCAGTAGCTTTGACCTGTCAACCAGTCCCTCCTTCTCATAACTGGTCTCAGGAAGAGCTTTGGCTGAAAGTGGTCGCAGTATCTCAAAGCCTAAAGCGTCATCAATCACCTTCATAGCACTACTCACTTGTGACATCGGCCTCTGCCCCAAAACCTCTCCGGTGGCAATAACATCCATGCCATGCTCATCAGCATAGGCTTTCACCCTCTTAAACATAAAAACCTTACAATCCTTGCAAGGATTGATGCCTGCCCCTATCCCAAACTTTGGATTCTTGATTAATTCTAAATAATCCTTAAACAGCTCACCCTTATTGACGTCCATGATTACCATCTTGACGCTCTCTCTCTGGGTAAAACTGAAGTTGCAGCCTAAATCACAACAACCACAGCCGAACGGAAGCGCAAAATACAGGGCTGTTACTTCAAACCCCTGATCCTGCAGCATACGGACGACCAATCGGGAATCAAGGCCACCAGAATAAGAAACCAATGCTTTTTTCATATAAGATATCTAAATAATCGTTAGAACTTCGAAAGGAACTCTTATAGCACAGCCAACTCGCCATGGTCAAACCTTGAGAAGGTTGGAAGAATTTGCGATACAGCCTTTTAAAGAGTTTTCCAAGCTTCTGGCAGGGCGTGCAGCCTGCCCGCCCTACCTGCGCCTCACTTTGCGTGTTTGCGTTTAATCGCGTTAATCAACTTATCGAGTTCCTGAAGAAAGCGAGATCGATCGCATCCTTGGATTGGCGCAGGCCCACCTGATATCACGCCTGACTCGCGGAGCTCTGACATCAGGTTTCGAGTTGCCACAGACTCGCTGATGTTGTCTTCCGTGAAAACCTTTCCTGTTGTACCAAGCACGCTTGCATCCTTCTGAATGCACCGGTTGGCCAGTAGGATATCAGCCGTCACTACGATATCGTGGGCTAGCGCGTGTTCCACAATCCAGTCATCTGCAGCATCAAAGGCATCGCCAACAATTTCTAGTGAGAGCCATTGCTCTGCGGGCACTCGCATCCAGGAATTGGCAACCAATGTGACATCAAGATGATATCGCTTGGCAACGCGGTAGACTTCCTGCTTAACAGGGCATGAATCGGCATCTACATATATGTGCAACATAAGCTAATTCCAAATATTAGTGTTGGTCCAAAACACCTTCGAAGCATCAGGGTCAAGCATCAAAGTTCCTGGCCAGTGTTATCCAATACGCTCTGCCAAAGAAGGCTCTTTGGATCTATCATCTTGCGCTTAGAAACAGCTTTCTCCAGAGGTACATGCACAAAATGATTGTTCCACAACCCAACAACCATACCTGTCCTACCTGCCATAGCCGCATGCACAGCGTTTCCTGCAAGCTGGAAGCAGAAGACAGAATCATCGGGTGTGGCAGGCGCACTCCTGATTGTATATGAGGGATCAATATATTTAATAGACACAGGAAAATTCTTACCTTTAAAATGATCAGCAATATGCTCCTTCAAAAAAACACCAATATCAGCAAGTTTTTTATTGCCCGACTTATCTGTCCCGTCCGCAGCCATAAGATCCTGCCCTGCTCCCTCGGCCACAAGAATAACAACATGTGTTTTCGTCTCAAAACGTTTCTCAAGAAATGTCGTCACCTGCTCCAGCGTAAAAGGAACCTCCGGCACCAACAGCAAATTAACATCACTCGAGGCAAGAGTCGCATTCGCCGCAACAAAGCCCGACTCACGCCCCATAAGTTTGACTATACCTATCCCATTAAACGCCCCGTTAGCCTCATTATGCGCAGCAGTTATAGATGGCTGGCTCATCGCAACCGCCGTTTCAAAACCAAAAGTGCGCTGCGTGAATGCCACATCATTATCTATAGTCTTCGGCACACCTATTACAGAAAT
>JAUUYL010000068.1 GCA_030590485.1 Lentisphaerota bacterium
ATGTTTTGGCATGTAGACGGCGCTCAAAATGTTCTTTCAACTCGATGTGCCGTTCTCGGAGGACTCTTCGAAGAATACTGGGAGCAACGAAATGCTGCTTAAAGGTAACTTTCGTGTCCTGCACCCACCAAAAGGGGTGTAGCCACTTGCCTCTTGACTCTTTTGTGATTCCTGAGATACTGATTTTAGCCTTACATGGAAAAGGATTTTAATAATGTGCGGAATAATTGGATATATTGGTTCTGGGAACGCTTGTAATATCGTGGTGTCCGGACTTCACAGACTCGAATATCGGGGTTACGACTCTGCAGGCTTAGCTCTCTGCGCCCCGGAAAATAACAAGATTCTATCACTCAAGGCCGAAGGCAAAATTGCCGCACTGGAGGAGGAAATAGCCCGAAACCTCCCCGATTCCCTGTCAGATAGCTATTCTCTCGGTATAGGACACACCAGATGGGCAACTCACGGCGCACCAAACCTGACCAACGCACACCCGCACCTGAGCAATGACGGCCAATTCGCCATCGTACATAACGGCATTATTGAGAATTACTCCGCTCTAAAAAATAAACTGACCCGAAAAGGCTACACCTTTGAAAGTGAAACCGATTCAGAAGTGATAGTCCACCTCATAGCTGAATGTTATGAAGATGACCTCAGACGAGCCGTTGCCGCCGCAATCGAGCAACTTGATGGAACTTTCGGTATTGCCGTTGTTTCCTCCAAGCATCCAGACACCATAATCGCAGCAAGAAAAGGCAGCCCCATTTGTGTTGGCGTCTGTGATAACGGAACGATAATTGCCTCAGATGTGAGCGCTATTGTCAACCACACCAACAAGGTCATCTTTCTCGATGACGGCGACATTCTAACCGCATCGGCCACCAACATAGACATAACGAATTTCAAGAGCATTCCAGTCACAAGAGAACTCACACATATCGACTGGGATGTCGGAGAAATCGAGAAAGGCGGTTACGAACACTTTATGCTTAAAGAAATGTTCGAACAACCCCATGCACTCGCTAATGTGACCAGAGGACGCCTTCTGATTGATGATGGCAATACCAAACTGAGCGGCATGCAGATGGACCCATACGAAATGAGCAGAATTGCCAGCATGGTGCTCGCCGCCTGCGGAACATCCATGTACGCAGGTATGGTTGGAAAATATTATTTCGAAGATCTCGCCAGCCTGCCGTCAGACATTCAACAGGCCGCTGAATTTCGATACAGAAATCCCATCATACAGCGTGATACATGCATGATTGCCATCAGCCAATCGGGCGAGACGGCTGATACACTTGCCGCCGTGCGTGAAGCCCAACAAAAAGGCGCGACAGTAATGGGCATTTGTAATGTTGTGGGTTCTACAATTGCCAGAGAAGTCGGACGGGGCGTTTATCTCCATGCCGGCCCCGAAATCGGGGTGGCGTCAACAAAGGCTTTTACTTGCCAGGTAACAGTACTCGCCATGATGGCAATTCTATTTGGGCGAGCACGAAGACTGTCACTTCAAGCCGGACGGGAATTGGTCGGTGAACTATCCAGGTTGCCTGAACTGGCTGAAGCGG
Source organism: Lentisphaerota bacterium (assembly GCA_030590485.1). GTDB lineage: Bacteria > Verrucomicrobiota > Kiritimatiellia > UBA8416 > JAUUYL01 > JAUUYL01. Next base: position 1,575 of record JAUUYL010000068.1, read on the forward strand.
TGCTGGCTCAATCAGACAACATTTTGAAGATCGCCGAGAAGTATGCTCAAATGGAAAACTTCTTTTACATCGGACGCGGTTATATGTTCCCGGCCGCCATGGAGGGTGCGCTCAAACTTAAAGAAATCTCTTATATCCATGCCGAAGGATACCACGCCGCAGAGCTGAAGCACGGCCCCATCGCACTCCTTGAGGAAAACGTCCCTATCGTAGCATGCGTACCCGAATTTTCAGGCAAAATAAAAACAATAGGCAACATGCAGGAATGCCGAGCTCGTAAATCACCGGTAATTGCCATCGCCACCGAGGGCGACAAAGAAATTGATGAAGTCTGTGACGACATCATTCGCATTCCTAAATGTAACGAGCTTTTTGCCCCCATCCCTGTCGTGATAGCTGAACAATTATTTGCTTATCACATCGCGAAACTCCGCGGCTGCTCAATCGATCAGCCTAGAAACCTGGCTAAATCAGTTACAGTCGAATAATGACCGACTCATCACAAGTTCAAAAACTCATCGCTAAAGGTGCCGAAATACTGAACCCGAATTCAGTATATATCGACCCCAGCATCCGCCTTGACCGCATATCAAACAATGTCAAAATATTCCCCGGATGCCGAATTATCGGCGAAGAAACATTTATCGGGCAGAATTGCACAATCGGCCAGGATGCTCCAGTCACTATTGACAACTGCCAACTAGCCGGCAACGTCTCGCTTAAAGGCGGAACATTCGCTGGAGCAACCCTTCTTTCCGGGGTTTCATTCGGGCCCAGCGCTCACGTCCGCCCAGCAACGATTATGGAAGAACAATCATCCTGCGCACATTCTGTCGGCCTCAAGCAGACCTTTCTTATGCCGTTCGTGACACTAGGCAGCCTTATTAATTTCTGTGACTGCTTCATGGCTGGAGGAACTAACCGGAAAGATCACAGCGAAGTCGGTTCGTCATACATTCACTTCAACTACACACCCCACCAGGACAAGGCGACTGCTTCACTCATAGGCGATGTTCCGCGAGGTGTAATGCTTGATCAATCGCCAATCTTTCTCGGTGGCCAAGGCGGACTGGCAGGCCCCGCCACAATAGAATACGGAGCCATAACAGCAGCCGGAGCCATTTGCCGTAAAAGCATCACAGAAGCCGGCAAACTCGTTTACGAGAAAACACTGCCCAAACGCATTGAACTCCCCTATCAGCCGGGCGCATATGGCGATATCTCACGTGTCATCACCAACAACCTCATCTACATCGGTAATCTCATTGCCATGCAGGACTGGTACCAGAACGTTCGCTCGCTCTTCATCAGCGACGACTATCCTCAACCCTGCCACGACGGCGCCATCACAAAGATTGAGCAAATGATCAACGAACGCACAAGCCGAATGGCTCAGCTTGCTGGAAATATGCCGCGCTCTATCGAAATCGCAGAACAGAGACTAGGTGTCGACCCAACAGAACCGCCATTCGATAAACAAAAACGCCTCCATGAAGAATGGCCGGAGATCGAAAACCATATAAACCTCGACAATTTCGAAACTGATTCAGAAAGCAAAACCTCTTTTCTCTCAAACTTTACAGCCGGCCCGTCATATATAGATTCCATCCACTCGCTGGATGATAACACAAAACAAAACGGAACAGCCTGGCTGCAGTCTATTGTCAACAACACAACAAGCCTGTGGCAACATTAGGAAGCATTATGGATAAACTCTTTGGAACCGATGGTATTCGCGGAACAGCAAACATCCATCCGATGACAGCAGAAACAGCTCTATCGGTAGGTCGTGCCGCCGCACACCTGTGCAAGCGTCACAACAAAAGACACAGAATAGTCATTGGCAAGGATACCCGCCTCAGCGGATATATGATCGAAAACGCCCTCACTGCAGGTATTTGTTCGATGGGCGTTGATGTCCTGCTGCTTGGCCCTATCCCTACACCAGGCGTAGCATTCATTACCGAAAGTATGCGCGCAGATGCGGGAATCGTAATCTCAGCATCCCACAACCCCTATCAGGATAACGGCATAAAGATATTCACCGAAAAAGGCTTCAAACTTTCATATGAATTCGAAAAAGAAATAGAAGCACTTATATCTTCAGGAGAAATCAACGATATAAGACCCATTGCTGAAGAAATAGGACGAGCCAAACGAATAGATGACGCAATTGGACGCTATATCGTCTTCTGCAAAAACACGCTTCCAAAAGACCTTACTTTTGACGGCCTTAAGATTGTTCTGGACTGTGCCAACGGAGCCACATATAAAGTTGCCCCTATCATCTTCTCCGAGCTTGGCGCAGAAGTAATCGCCATACATAACCATCCGGATGGGAAAAATATAAATGATAATTGCGGATCACAGTTCACAACCAACCTTTCCGAGAAGGTTAAAGAGTTAAATGCCGACATCGGATTAGCCTTCGACGGCGACGGCGATCGCCTGATAGTCGTCGACGAAAACGGCGTAGAGATATCCGGCGACCATATTCTCGCCATCTGCGCAAAACACATGAAAGACTCTCAGGAACTCCACAACAAAATGGTCATTATCACCCCAATGAGTAATTTTGGACTCAGACAGACTTTTGACTCGCTGAACATCAATTACAAAGAAGCTGACGTCGGAGATAGAAACGTATTAGAGTTGATGCAGGACGCTGGCTCCGTGCTGGGCGGAGAACAGTCAGGGCATGTTATCTTCCTCAACCATCACACGACAGGTGACGGCATCGTATCAGCATTGCAGTTGGTAAAGATTCTTTGTGAATCAAAAAAGAAGGTGTCCGAGCTTGCATCGATTATGACGCTTTCACCACAAAAGCTCATTAATATTGATGTCGCCAGCAAACCGCCAATAGAGGATCTTGCAGAAGTAACATCCGCTATCAAGGCGGCCGAAGTTGAACTCGGCGACCAGGGTCGCGTCTTTGTACGTTATTCAGGAACTCAACAGATGTGCAGGGTAATGGTCGAAGGCCCAACAGAAGAAACAACTGCAACACTGGCGAAAAACATCACAGCCGAAATCATAAAGGCCATAGGCGCTTAACGTCATGAATGCGGATCACAACATACCATCCGTCGCTGCCCACTTCTCGATTGACGGAAAGCTCATCAACCATTCCACGCTCGGGTTCGGACACATTAACGACACATTCTGCCTGACTTTCCAGAGCCGGAACACACTCACCCGCTACACCCTCCAGCGAATCAACCACAATGTCTTCAAGGATCCCGAATCACTCATGAACAATATGATCAGAGTGACAAAACACATAAGAAATAAGTTGATAGCAAGTGATTCCGACCAGATAGACCGCCGGGTAATGACCCTGATCCCCACTCGTAGCGGAACATTTCTATATCTTGACGAGGACAACAATTACTGGCGCATATACTCATTTATCAATAATGCCGTCACTTACAATGAACCACGATCAACCGATCAGGCGTATCAAGCAGCGAGAGCGTTCGGACTTTTTCAGCATTACCTCTGCGATCTTCCAAATCCTCAGCTTCACGAGACCATCCCCGACTTCCACAACACACGCAAAAGATTTAATGCACTACAGTCCGCCATCGAGAAAGACACTCTCAACAGGGCAAAGAACGCAAAGGGAATTATCGATGACGTGTACAAAAGAGCTGATATTATAGATACGCTCATGGATCTTAATCGTTCCGGGGCAGTCCCTACGCGTGTCACCCACAACGACACAAAAATCAACAATGTGCTACTGGATGAGACAACAGGTGAAGGCATCTGCGTTCTGGATCTTGACACCGTAATGCCAGGCTTGTCACTCTATGATTTCGGCGACCTGATCCACTCAGCCACCAGCACTGCGGCAGAAGATGAACACGATCTCGCCAGGGTGAATATCGACATGACTCTTTTTGATGCTGTCACACGCGGCTATCTCTCCGGAACCGGCCCCCTGCTAAACCAGACAGAAAAAGACCACCTTGTCCTGTCATCCAAACTGCTCACACTGGAATTGGGTATTCGCTTTCTAGCAGACTACCTGGAGGGAGACCATTACTTTAAGACACACCGAGAAGGACATAATCTGGATCGTTGCAAGGTTCAGCTCAGAAAAGTCCACTCCATAGAAGAGCAGGAAGATGAGATGAACAAAATAATTCGGTCTATATCTTCCTGAAAGCCAGACAGGCGTTGTGCCCGCCAAACCCAAGCGAATTATTCAATGCCACATCTACGTCCGCTTCACGTGCTTCATTCGGAACGTAATCCAAGTCACATTCAGGATCGGGAGTGCCATAGTTAATCGTAGGAGTAACCACTCCCTCCCTGATCGACATTGCGCACACAATACTCTCAACACCGGCGGCGGCACCCAATAGATGCCCTGTCATCGACTTGCTGGAGCTGATCATGGTCTTGCGAGCTTTCTCCTCACCAAGCGCCCCTTTGATTGCAAGCGTCTCAATCTTGTCGTTCAGCGGTGTGCTTGTTCCGTGAGCATTTATATACGATACTTCTTCCGGATTAATTCCGCCGTTATCCATTGCCATCTTCATGGCTCTCTCCGCACCTTCACCACCAGGTGCAGGAGCAGTAATATGACTTGCGTCACAAGACATGCCGAAACCCGCAACTTCGCAATAAATATCAGCACCGCGCGCTTTTGCTCTCTCATACTCCTCAAGAACGACAATCGCAGCACCCTCACCCATTACAAATCCATCTCGGGTCTGATCAAACGGCCTACTTGCCGTCGCTGGATCATCATTCCTGGTACTCAATGCCTTCATGGATGCAAAACCTGCGATACCAAGCTCACATACGGCCGCCTCTGCGCCGCCTGCAAGCATGACATCAGCTTCACCGCGAGTAATAATATTCTTGGCCTCGCCAATTGAATGCGCCGCGCTGGCACATGCAGAAACAATAGAATAGTTTGGACCTCTAAGATTGTGCTGGATAGCCACAAGACCCGAAGCCATATTAACTATCATCTGAGGAATCAGGAACGGAGAACAACGACCCGGACCTTTTTCGAGAATGTTCGAATGCTGGGTCTGCAAAGTCATCAGACCACCAATGCCGGAACCCACAATAGCTCCAGCTCTACTCGTGTCCTCAGAGTCCATATCTATACCGGAATGAGCCATAGCCATCTTAGCTGCAGCAAGAGCGAAGATACAAAAGTCGTCTGTACGCCTCATGTCCTTCTTAGAAACAAACTCTTCCGGATTAAATCCATCGACTTCACCAGCAATTTTACAGGAATAATCAGTCGCATCAAAATTCTGAATGAGTCCCGTGCCTGATTTTCCTGCTTTTGCGTTGGCCCAGAAAGTGTCCAGAGTGGACCCAATCGGGGAAACAATACCTAAACCTGTTATTACTACACGTTTCATATGAATAACGAAATGACCGGGAAGGAGCATACAATCTTCCCGGTCAATCCTATAATGGGAAAGGACTTACGCGTCCAAACCTTTACTGGTCAAATACTCGATCACGCCGCCAACTGTCTTCAGTTTCTCTGCGTCCTCATCAGGAATCTCTGCTCCGAATTCTTCCTCAAAAGCCATAACAAGCTCAACCGTGTCAAGCGAGTCAGCACCCAGATCTTCAATGAATGAAGCTTCTGATGTTACCTGGTCTACATTCACACCCAACTGCTCAACAATAATCTCTTTTACTTTATCTTCAATTGCCATTTCTTACTCCTTCTTTCTTTATAACCCAACTTGGCTAAACATTCTCAGCAACATTACATAACCATGCCGCCACTTACTGTCAATACCTGCCCCGTCATATATGACGAGTTGTCTCCAGCTAAGAACGCTACAGCATTAGCAACGTCTTCCGGAACGCCAAAGCGCTTTGCTGGAATTCTATCCAGCAACATGCTCTTGACATCATCGGACAAGGCATCAGTCATTTTAGACTGAATAAAACCCGGAGCAACCGCGTTCACTCTTATGTTCCGTGCCGCCAACTCCTTAGCCGTCGACTTTGTCAAGGCTATCACCCCTGCTTTTGATGCCGCATAATTACATTGTCCGGCATTACCAATCAAGCCAATAATTGAAGCAATATTAACTATTACACCATTTCGCTGCTTCATCATTGGCTTCGCAGCAGCCTTAGAGAACAAAAAAGTACCCTTCAAATTAACAGACATCACCGCATCCCAGTCGCTCTCACTCATTCTCATCATGAGACCATCCTTGGTGATTCCTGCATTATTAACCATGATATCTATTTTTCCATAAGTATCCAGAACTCCTGCAATAACCTTGTCAGCGTCCTCACCTTTACTTACATCGGCATCAAAACATTCGACCTTGACCCCCAACGCCTTCACCGCCTCTGCAGTGTCCGTCAACCAATCCGTCTGAAGGTCGCACAGAGCCAAATCCGCACCTTCTGAAGCCAGCTTCTCCGCAATAGCACGACCTATCCCCCTTGCTGCACCAGTTATCACCGCCGTCTTACCTGTAAACATTCCCATGATCCAATCTCCTAAAGATGGACTGCTCATTACTTCACAGTCCAGTTACCGCATTATCAAGTGTCTGAATATCCTGTATATTATTGATAGAGCTTTCTTTGTCAATACGCTTAATGAGACCTGACAACACCTTGCCTGGCCCGCATTCTGTGTAATGGTCAACCCCATGCGACATAAACCACTTAATACCGTCAAGCCACCTGACCGACCCGACAATCTGCTTCAACATCGTTTCGCGTATCTCATCCGGTTCCCCATGCGGTGCCCCCGTAACATTAGCAATTACCGGTATTGTCGGCTTCTTAATCTCTACATCTTTTAAAACGTCAGTAAGGCGGTCGGCAGCAGTCTGCATCAATGGCGAATGAAATGCTCCAGCAACATTAAGTACTATCGCCCGCTTCGCGCCAGCTTCCACAGCCAACTTCTCCGCCAGCTCAATTCCAGCCTTAGCTCCGGAAAGAACTGTCTGCGCCTCTGAGTTGTAGTTCGCTATGTAAATTCCGGCTTCCGAACAAATCTCCTCCAACTTGGCTGCAGGCAAACCGATGACGCTGACCATACCACTCTCTGTCTCATCGCATGCTTCCTGCATAAATCGCCCGCGAGCTTCCAGAACCTTCAGCGTGTCTTCAAAACTCATCGCGCCTGCCATGTGAAGCGCCGTCCATTCGCCAAGACTCAACCCTGCCGTCCCAACAACAGGAACCTCTCCGCCCATCTTCAAGCACAACGCCTTGTAACATGCTATGCTGGCAACAAATATTGCCGGCTGGCAATTATTAGACTTTGTCAATTCTTCTGCAGGCCCGTTAAAGCAAATGTCAGAAATCTTAAATCCCAACGCTTCGTCGGCTCTGTCGAAAAGCTCCCCGCATTCAGGATATGCATCAGCAATATCCTTGCACATCCCAACAGCCTGCGCACCCTGTCCTGAAAAAACAATAGCTCTACTCGACATTCTTCTCTCCTTATATCTCTACAACCGTGGCGCCCCACGTGAAACCGCCTCCAAATACAACAAACAACACTTTGTCACCCTTTTTGACCCGGCCGTTCTTCAGCGCCTCATCCAGAGCCAACGGCACCGAAGCCGCCGTAGTGTTCCCCACCCTCTCTAAATTGTTATAAAACCTGCCCAGAGGAATGTCTATTCTGTCCGATATGGCCTGAATGATTCTCAGATTAGCCTGATGAGGAATAACGCAATCAATATCATCCTTGGTAAGCCCTGCTTTACTTACAGCCTCTTCAGCCGCAGCACCCATGCAACGCACAGCATGTTTAAATACCGTATTGCCACCCATCTTCAGGAAATGTAGCTTATCTTTGAGCGTTTCTTCGCTTGCAGGAGTTTCGGAGCCGCCTGCCGGATACGTCAATAGATCAGTATATTCGCCGTCAGACTTTATAACACTCGACAATAACCCCCGGCTACCGGCATCAGAGTCATCACCAACCGTCAAAACCACTGCACCTGCGCCATCACCAAAGAGAACGCATGTGCCTCGATCTTCCCAGTCAATAAATGCACTCATCTTTTCCGCGCCGATTACCAATGCTGTCTTGTATCCGTTGGCAACAAGAAGCCCCTCGGCTGTTTTTAAAGCATATAAAAACCCTGAACAGGCGGCAGCAACATCAAAACAAAAAGCATTCTTGGCGCCGATCCTGTGTTGTGTATAGCATGCCGTACTTGGGAGAATTCTATCAGGCGTTATCGTTGCACAGATAATCACATCCACATCCTCAACAGCAACACCCGCATCAACTAACGCCCGCTTCCCGGCTTCTGCCGCCATAGCCGAGGTCGGCTCATCAGCCGCAGCAATGTGACGCTCTTTTATTCCTGTCCTGGTCTCTATCCACTCATCAGTAGTATCTACCAGTTTCTCCAGGTCTTGGTTTGTCATTATCCGCTCAGGCAAATATGATCCAGTTCCAGTTATGCAAATTCTTTTCCCGCTTCCCATTATTATCGATCCCCGTTGAGCGCTGCTATTTCTTCTGTTATCTGCTCATTCAAATGATGATGAAATGAGTCAGTTGCCACACGAATGGCATGATATATCGCCTTTGCCCGAGAAGAACCATGCGTAATAACACATCCACCATTAATCCCTAACAGCGGCGCACCACCGTACATCTGTGGGTCCATCTTAGCTTTCATATGCTTAATAGCACCCCACAACATCATTGTCCCAAGCTTGCGCAGAAGATTCTTCTTGTACTCCTGCTTCATCCAGTGCGAAACCGCTCCAGCCATGCTCTCACTCGTCTTCAAAACAATGTTTCCTACAAACCCGTCGCATACAACCACATCTGTTTCACCGCGAAACAAGTCGCTCCCCTCTACATTGCCCCTGAAATTCAAATTGGAGTTGTTCAGCACATTAAACATCTCCTTGGTAATCTCGTTACCCTTGCCTTCTTCCCCGCCAATACTCATCAAACCCACGACAGGATTCTCTTGTCCTAATATCACCTTGGAATAAACACTGCCCATGACCGCGAACTGCTGCAGGAGCTTAATACTGCAATCAATATTAGCACCTGCATCGGTAAGAACAAACGGCCTATCACGAGTAGGCATCACAACGGCTATCGTAGGACGCTCAACACCTTCAAGCGTCCTCAGCTTCAGAGTTGACGCAGCCACGGCTGCACCTGTATTACCAGCAGAAACAACTGTATCCGCTTCGCCAGCCTTGACCAGGTCTATCGCCCTGCCTATCGAGGAATCCTTCTTTCGTCTCACTGCCATGGCAGGAGACTCGTCCATACCCACAACTTCTGACGCATGCTTAATCTCAACCTTCGGAGACGAGCAACCGCAAGCGTCAATCTGTTTCTTGATAGCAACTTCATCTCCAACAAGAATCACCTTGCTGAGAGAGATTTTCTCCGCAGCTTGAAACGCACCCTTGATTATTTCCCTTGGGGCATTATCCCCACCCATGGCATCAACAGCTATGCGCATTCTCAGTCTGCCTCCACCGTCTTCACCTGACGGCCATGGTAATATCCACACGAAGGACATACCCTGTGCGGTTGCTTAGAAGCTCCACATTCAGCACAAGTTCCAACAGCAGCAAGCTTTATACTGTGACCTGCCTTTCTTTGTCGAACCCTGGTCTTGGATACTTTTCTTTTCGGTACAGCCATATCTTCTCCTCTATTCTTCTATTGCTAAATCATCCAGTTTGTTCCAGCGAACATCTTCCGGCTTCTTACATTCACAGCTCGCCTTATTGAAATTCACTCCGCATTGCGGACATATCCCCCTGCATTCCGAGGAACAAATCGGGTACGCAGGAAAAAGCAGAAGCATAGCTTCACGGATATCCCCCGTCAAGTCAACAGATTGCGTATCCAAATCCAGCTCCATTGACTGCAAAAAGGCCGATTCTTCAATATATAAAGGGCTATATTCCGAACATCGGGAACACATAAACTCTGCGTTCATGCTGATTTTACCCGTAATTATCAATTCATCACCCACAAGTGACACATCTAGCACGTAATGAACAGGACCTTTAAAGCGCACAAGTTCATCGCTTTCCGACCGAAATATGGAGCAATCCTCGTCCCCCTCATACCGCATGCCGTCATCAGGCAGTCTCACAACATCAATAATCATTTTACTTGCCTGTTTAACTTCAAGACCAGACGCTCCTGAACTGAAGCCGGCACAAATTGGCTCGTATCACCACCCAGAGTCGCCACCTGCCTGACCGCGCTGGAACTGACATAACTATGTATTTCCTTGGGCATCATGAATAAAGTCTCTATCTCTGGTGCCATCTTCCGATTCGTCAACGCCATCTGAAACTCGTACTCAAAGTCCGAGTAGGCCCGCAAGCCCCTAATCAACAGCTTTGACGATTTCTGCCGCGCGTATTCAATAAGCAAGCCACCAAACTTCTCAACCTTAACGTTCTTATAACCTTGAACCACTGTCTTAACCATCTCGATTCGCTCATCTGTATCGAAAAGCGTTTCCTTGGGCGTGGAATCAGCGACCGCTATTATCAAATCCTCAAAAATCTCAGCCGACCTGTCAATCAAGTCAAGATGCCCAAAAGTCAACGGATCAAAGGTCCCGGCATATATAGCAAGTTTCAACATCAGCAAGTCCTCCTGAAAAAACACAGCTTCGTGCGTCCGTAAGTTTTTTCCTTAATCAATTCCCATCCGTCAGCCGCCACAGCATCACTGCGCTTCAGCATCTCCATTACAAACAAACCATCCTCGTCTAAAACTCCGCCCGAATCAATAGCTTTCAACAAACTTTGAGCGGTCACCCCTTCCCCGCGAGCCTTTTCGTAAGGCGGGTCAGCAAAAACGAGGTCAAATGACCCTTCTCCGCCAACACATCCTTGTAAGACCTCAGGAAGATCCCCCCTGACCACTCTGGTTCTTCCGTCACACAGCTGCTCAACATTACCCTTAAGCGTCTTTAGCACCGCTCCGTTACTCTCAACCCAACACACAAACTCGGCACCCCTGCTCCAGGCATCCAGGCCAACAGCCCCGCTTCCACCATATAAATCGAGAAACCTGGAACCAATAACCGATTCGCCCAGTATGGAGAAAAGAGCTTCCCGCACCATATCCTGAGTCGGCCTCACATCCCCGCGTGGAACTTTTATATTACGCCCGCCAAGAATTCCGCCAGTAACTCTCATTCGTATCTCGTATCTCGTACAGCCACTCGCTTAACGCTTAATGTTCGCCGCAACAGCAGCTCCAAACTCACTGCA